>JANOKV010000142.1:0-3001 GCA_031419415.1 Hyphomicrobiales bacterium
GCAAGGGGGCGACACGCACCGTAAAGGCATTGCTGAAGCTCATCGGCAAGCTCGTCAAGACGTTTGCGCCAGCGGAGTGCCTCAACTATTTTCGGCATACCGGATACGGGTAGCGACCCACATCAAGTGGAAAATGCTCTAATCAACTTGTCCGGTTTATGTAGCTCATGATGTGTCCGCTTTTGGGTTCACGGATGGTCGGGGCGCAAGCGGGGGGCGTCCCGGTCCGGTATCGGCTCAGGCCGGCGTGATGGTCGACCTGCCCGAGGTCAGTTTCTTGGTTCGACTTGCTGCCCGTTTCTTCGTCCCGACCCATCTCTCCCCATCGGCCGCGCGCGCAGCAGCGGTCGAGGTTGGCCGTCGCGCCGACCCCGACGCGCACGCTGCCGCCGCCAGGCCACGCCTCGAGGGCTGCGAGCACGAGGCCAGGATCGGCGGCGTCGGGGCCGCAACAACCTCACCGTCCGCCGTATAGGTCGCCAACCGGTGCGGCCCCAGAAAGATCGACACGGTCGCATCGGGATATTCGTGCAGGCGCACAGTGGCTTTGACGAAGTGGGGACGCAGCCGGCTCGGCGGGATCTGCAAGCGTTTGCCGTTCCAGGCGACCGTGTTGTCCTTCGCCACCACACGCTCTTCGTTGGTGCACAAAATCTCGCGCCACGCCCCCGCCGCATCGGCTACGAACGCCGACCCTGTCTCCAGCGGTTCGATTGCAAACTGCGCGTTGTGTTCGCCGATGTAGGTCTCGCGCAGCCACGCGTTCGCGGCCTCGATCGTCGTGATGCCAGCCAGCCGCAACTCCTTCGGCAACCGGTCCTGCAAGGTTCGGAAGGCTCGCTCCGAACGTCCCCTCGCTTCCGGTGAATAGGCCGCGATGTGCTCGATGCCCAAATGCGATAACGCCCGGCCCACTTGCGTCAACTGCGTCTTCGACACCTTCTCGCCAGCCTTCGGCGTGTAGAAATAATGGCTGCCCCGATCCGTGTAGAGCGCGCAGAACAGCCCGTGCTGCGCGACCACCTCGCGCAGGCCTTGGAACGTCGACGCCGTCCCTTCCTCTTCCACCAGGAACATCGAATAAATCGCCCCCGTCGCATCATCCAGCGTCACGATCAGGTCCAGCGGCGCCTGCCCCTCGAGCCACGCGTGACGAGACCCGTCCTGGTGCAACATCATGCCGACCAGGGGGCGGCGCGGACGTTTCTTGCGGTGCGCCGAGCGCTTCACCGCAGGCCGCACCAAGCCCGCCCGGTGCAAATGCACCTTCGTCACCGTGTAGCCCAGCTTGTAGCCGTGCCGCTTCACCAGCTGCTCGTGGAAATGCTTCACCGTGAAGTCGGCATACTTGTCACGGAACAAACCAAGCATGCGCTCAATCTCGATCAACGGCGCCCGCTTCGGCGACGCCTGCCCCAAACGCCGGTCCGCCAACCCCGCCTCCCCATCCGTCTCGAACCGCCCCTGCCACCGCCGGAAGGTCCGCTCGTGCACTCCCAACATCGACGCCGCCTCGCATTGGCTGATCTCGCCGCGCTCGTGGCGCTCCAATAGGCTCGAAAATCGCATCCGGCGCAGTCCCTCGTGAAGTGCTGCCCGGTTCATCGTGCCCCCTCTGTTCAGGGCAGACTAGAACCGGACAACTCACGAGCTACGAACACCCGACAGATCACGAGCTAACTACACTTTTTGCTTCGTCGGCTTGACGGTCCTATTGACGTGCCGCAAGCTCGAGACCGGCCTATGACGGACATCGCAGCACCGGAACCCGAAATGTACTTCAGCCCCAAAGCACTGGAGTCTCTCGCGCGCGATTACCGTTCCATCACCGAAAGGCATGCCAAGTTGATGCAGGCATTCCTAATGCGCGGCTACAAGCATGAGAAAAGTAAGGAGTTCGCGCAGCATGGCTTCATGCGGCGCATCACGAGCATGACGCGCAGCATCGACAACGTATTTGCGGTATTGCCGCCGGAGCGGACCGACATTCCAAGCCGAGAGCATTGCCACGACGCCGAGATCAATATCCAAGCGTTTGTCTTCAACACTTTCGGCGCGACCAACAACCTCGCCTGGATCTGGGTGAGCGAGAAGGACGTCAAGAAGCCGGATGGCGGAGACCTGCCACGATCGCAGGTCACACTTCGCAGCCAGCGCTTACTTGCGTCCTTCTCACCCGCGCTCCAAGCCTATCTCAAGAGTCGTGAGCAGTGGTTCCAGCATCTTGAGGATTTCCGACACGCGCTGGCGCACCGCATCCCGCTCTATATCCCGCCTTACAATGTGGATCCCAAGAATGAAAAGGCATACCTAGAACTCGAGGCCGGCAGCAGCGCCGCACTGATACGTGGCGATATTGCCGAGCACAGGCGTCTTGCGGACGAGCAGAAGAAATTCACATTCTTCCGGCCATGAATGACCCACTCCATTAGCGAGCGGTCCAAGATTGTCGTGTTCCACGCGCAGTTGCTTGCCGACTTCAACACCGTCGACGAATTGGCGTGGAAGATGCTCGAGGAGCTGGACCGGAAGTAGATTGCGGATAAGACATCTGATCGCCAGCCGCGATACCCCTGACACCGGACATGGACGCTCGCGCCCTTCGCGTCGCCGGCTCAAGTGGTGCCGATGTCTCCTTGTGTATGATCGTTCCCCGCGCACCAATCATTCCGATTCAAGGCGCGGTAACTTTGGTTACCTCGCCAAGCCTTTGGCGCAGCAGTACGATGATGGTGCGGTCTGCCCTCGGGTGCTGATCAACGAGCAGCTGGATACTGCGAACCGTATCGGGTTCGGTGCCGTTGTGCCGGGCAGCTTCCAAGGTATGGTTGAACGCATCGACAGCGTCCTGTGCAGTGAGCTCGTAGCCGTGACCGCGCAGCTGCCATTGCAGCGCCGCCAGGCCGACCGAGCGGGCAAATTCCGGGTTGCTCGCGGCAAAGTCTCGCGCAGCGCGCGTCAGCGTCTTTGGATCGCAGGGGTTCTGCCTCGCTAGCTCAGC
>JANOKV010000143.1:0-4977 GCA_031419415.1 Hyphomicrobiales bacterium
TTCCTCCGCCGTGTCGACGTGCGGCATGACGATGCCGTAAGCGCCGCCGTCGAGCACGCGGGTCGCCATGTCGAGTTGGCCTTGTGGCACGCGCACGATGGGAGAAATTCCGCAGGCGTTGGCCGTGACCGAGATCTGCACAGCCATGTCGAGCGTCATCGAATTGTGCTCGCAGTCGATGAACAGCCAGTCGTAACCGCAGGTTTTCATCGCAGGCGCGATATCGACCGTGCGCGCCTGCCTGAGGCCGATGCCGATCGCCAATTCACCCGCCATCAAACGCTCGCGCGCGGGGTTCTTGCCATCCATGCCAGCCATCGTCGGTCTCCCTGCCCTGATCATTCGAGATGTCGAGGCAGACAGTAGCTGGCCCGAAGGCCGCGGGGCAATGGCGATCAGTCGCCCTTCGGTTTGCGAGGCGTGACGATCTGGCCGGCAAGCACGCGGCCGGCGCCGGAAGCCTGCTTCCACAGGCGCCGCCACTGGCCGGATTTGGCGCCAGTGCGCAGGAGGCGCACGAGCTGCGTTTGGCGCGCATCAGGGGCGAGCGCGACGATCCGGCTCCAGATCACGTCGACATTGTAGAGCCCCACCGTCGGGTCGAGGCAGGCAGGCACGATATCGTCGAGCGGGAAGGCTAGATCAGCCGCCGCTGCCGTCATGGCGTCGCGGATGGTCCGCGCCTTCGGGGTGGTCGGGTTGGCCACATCGTAAGGTGGTTGCCATACGCCCCACGGGCGGAGTTGATCGATATGCGTCAGAACGAGCAAGATTGGCGGGGGACGACGGTCGGGTTGCTCGGTGAAATGGCGGCGCAGATCAGCCAGCGCCGCGCGATCGACATCGCGATCGGCGCGGTGGGCAGCCACGACCCAGACGACCAGATCACAGTCGGCCGCAATGTCGATGGTCTCGCGCCGTTGCTTGTCGTCGGGACGCAAGCCTGGGCTGTCGATGACGACAGCGCCGGGAAGTTCGTCGCGGCCAATCGTGAAGGCGGTGAAGGCGCTCGTGGTCGGAACCAGATCGACGGCGGCGCCGGCTTCCTCGGCGAGCGCATTGACGAGGCGCGACTTGCCCGCATTGACCTGGCCACCGACGAAGATGCGCAAGGGGCGGTCAGCGACGCTCGCATCCACTGGCGCGACGCTCTCGTGGAGCCGTTCCGGGTCCGTGCCGATGACGCGCAGGCGACCACTGTAGAGATCGATCGCGGCGCGCCCAACCTCTTCGATGTAGGCCTCGACCAACCTCTTGGCCACATGATCGCGACTCCAATCATAGAGTTGATGCGACAGCCGCTCGCGGATCTCGTGGGTGACGGCGGTGAGCGGATTGAGCAGGCGAACGACCCGCCAGATATCGTAGGCGCTCTGGGCGGTGTCGATGACGCCGCGCCAGCGATAGAGTTGCAGCGCCTGCGCAATCGTCAAGCGATCGCCGAGCGGCACGTTCTCATCGACGAACAGGCGCAGGCGACGGCTGACCTGCTCGATCAAGGCGAGAACTTCGGGCGCGGTGAAATGCCAGATCGGCTCCTCGACGCCGGGACGCATGATGCGGGCCACGCGCTCGACCACCGTGGTGGCGGCCAACAGGGCCGTATCCTGGCTGTAGAGGCTGTCGAGTTGGGTTGCAGTGGCGATGCGGCGGACCTCGCGCCACGCCTCGGCCTCGCGCGGCGTATGGCCGGGGATCGCGGCATCGGGATCGACGTCGGCCGGCACGACGACCGGCGCCTCGACGGGAAACAAGAAGCGTTGCGCGGTGAAGGCCAGACCCGTCGTGATGCAGGCCGCCAGCCCCCAGTAGAGCAGATAGCCGTTCTGCCACAGCCAGAACGAGCCAAATGGTATGAGCGACAACGCCGGAACGCCCAGGCCCGCGACGATCGCGGCGGCACGAAAATAACGCGCCACTTTGACCTTGCCGCGCTCACGGACAGGGGATGCTTTGGTGGCCGTCCCCTTTGGGGACGCCGGTCGATCCGGCTGATCATTCATGCGGCCGGGGTCCCTCGTTGCCATGGACTTTCATGCCCGCGCCTGTTGCGGCTGCGCCGACCGGGACGACTTAATCAGAACCAGTTCGCTGATGTTTTCCGGCGTCAGATACCCGACCAGTCGCTGGTCGCGATCGACGACACCGACGAACCGGGCCTTGTCGCGCAGAAGGTCGGTAAAAACCGTCTCGAGGCAAGCCGTTTCACCGACCGTGGCAATCTCGCGTGTCATGACGTCGAGGACGGGCGCGGTTCCCTGTCCCGCCTGCAGCGCCGCGATGATCACTTCGCGTGTGACCGCGCCGCGCAGAACGCCCGCACCATCGACGACCGGGAATTCGTGCTGCGTGGTGCGCAGGAGCAGCCCTGCCGCATCGTCGACGGAGGATTGCGGACCCAGCGCCTCGTAACGCGTGATCATGGCGTGCGTGGCGAGATGGCCGCGCGCGATATCGCGCGCCTGGACGAAGCCCGACTCGCCGGCGGCGGCCAGAAAGATGAAGATGGCGACGAGCACGAGCAGCGGATTGCCGAAGAGACCGATGAAGCCCAGCACAATGGCGACGCCCTGCCCGATGTTGGCCGCGATGCGCGTGGCGCGGGTAAAGCCCAGCCGTGTGGCGAGCGCCGCCCGCAGCACGCGGCCCCCATCCATCGGGAACGCCGGGATCAGATTGAACACCGCGAGCGCGATATTGGCGGCGGCGAGCTGCGCGAGCAGAGCATTGCCCGAGCGCGCGGTCTGGAGTTCGGCGATCTGCGTGCGGTCGATGACGGCGCCCAGGACAAAGGTCAAAATCAGAAAGATGACAACGTTCACGGCAGGGCCCGCCAGCGCCACGATGATCTCCTGCGAGGGCTTTTCGGGCATGCGCTCGAGCGAGGCGACGCCCCCGATCGGCAACAGGGTGACATCAGGCGTGCGGATGCCATAGCGGCGCGCTGCAAAGATGTGGCCGAACTCGTGCAGCACGACGCAGACGAACAGCAACGTGATGAAAAGGATGCCGTAGACGGCCGCATTGGCGCCGCCCGCGATCCACTGCACCACCCCGATCCAGGCGACCAGGAGCAGGAAAGTCGGATGCAGGCGAACGTCCGTGCCTGCCACGTTGAAGAGCTTGATCGATGACCCGAGCATTTCCGTCCCACTTTCCAGCGCCACTGCCTAAATCACACCGCACAACGCTCGGCGCGCCTCGTGCGATCCATAGCCATATGGGGATGGGAGGGGCGTGGGACCATGAACTGGAGCAAGCGAGACCAAACCACCGTTAATGGCGGGGATAAAAGGCGCTGGTGTTGCCCGGCCCGCTCGGCAATGGCACAGTTCCCTCGAAGGCTGAGCGGAAACGTCGAACAGGGGCGCGCCGATGGACCTCACCTACTCCGAAAAGTACGTCGATCTGCGCGAGCAGGTGCGCTCTTTCGTGGCCAAATGGGGCCACTTATCCCCCATACCGGGCGGCGGGCGGCAAAAACCCAGCCCAAAAGCCAAGGATTGGCAGAAGCTGCTCATCGAGAACGGCTACTTCGCGCGCACCATTCCAAAAGCCTATGGCGGGTCGGGCTTGCCGTTCGATGTGCTGGAACTCGCCGTCATCTCCGACGAGCTGTCCCGGGCGAATGTCTATCCGGGCATCATGAACCAGGGCATCAGCATGTTCGTGCCGACCTTGCTGGAAGTCGGGACCAAAGAACAATGCGAACGCTGGATCCGCCCGACCATCTTCGGCGACATCATCTGGTGTCAGGGCTATTCGGAACCGGGCTCGGGCAGCGATCTGGCGGCGGCTCGCACGAGCGCCGTCATCGAGGATGGGCAATTCGTCATCAACGGCCAGAAGATTTGGACGAGCTCCGCGCACTACTCCGATATGATGTTCTTGCTCTGCCGGACCGAGCCGGAGAAATCCAAGCATGCCGGGTTGTCGTATCTCCTGGTGCCGATGACAACGCCAGGTATTGACGTGCGCCCGCTGGTGACGATGACGGGACGGGCGACCTTCAACGAAACGTTCTTCACGGATGTGCGCATCCCCACTGATCAGATCGTGATGGGCCGGGGTGATGGCTGGCATGTCGCCAACGTCACGCTCAAATACGAGCGGCTTCTCCTCGGCGACGCCAATCGCCTGTCGAGCCGGCTCGAGCGACTGCGCGAACTCATGCAGCGCACAATTCTCGATGGACAGCCCGTGATGTCGATCCCGGAGTATCGCGATCGGCTGCTCCGGTTGCAGGGCGAAGTGATGGCCTCGCGGTATCACGGCATGCGGCTGTTGTCCGAGCAGGCCAACGGGGAAGACTCCGGCGTGCGACGCTTGATCACGAAGCTCAATGGCACGGTGCTGGGCTATCGGCTGACGTCGCTCGGGGTCGATGTGTTGGGGGCGGCGGGGCTCGTCTACGATCCCGCAGACGAGGCGGCCGAGACCGACGAGGCCACGGCCTGGCACATCGACAACATGTACGACATCGGGCTGATGATCGGCGGCGGCTCGACCAACATTCAGAAGAACATCATCGGTGAGCGGGGATTGGGATTGCCGCGCGAACCCAAGGCCACGATCGTTCCGGGGAGAGCATGAGCCATGGAATTCGGTCTCTCCGATGAACAGAAGATGCTCGAGGAGTCGCTGCGCGGCTTTCTCGGCGATAGCGTGCCGATGGAGCGTCGACGGGTGCTGGCGGCGGAGGGCCGCGGGTATGACGCCGCGCTGTGGCAGGGCCTCGTCGCGCAAGGCTTGCCCGGACTGCTGATCCCCGAGCGGCATGGCGGCGCGGGGCTCGGCGTACTCGATGCGGCGGTGGCGGCGGAGAGTCTGGGCTACCACGCCGTGCCGGGCGCCTTTGCGGCGAGCCTCGTGATGGCGCCGCTGGCGTTCCAGGCGAGCGCCACGGAAACCCAGCAAGCCGAATGGCTGCCGCGAATCGCGCGCGGCGAGGTGCGCATCGCCATGGGTTTTGCCGCG
>JANOKV010000144.1:0-4591 GCA_031419415.1 Hyphomicrobiales bacterium
CGGGGCATCGGCCCGGCCTTGATCCCGCTCGTCGCGCCGCTTTATGACCTCGAGCACCCGCTCGTAGATCACCGGCTCGCCACGGCTGCGCATTTCTTCGAAGCGGCGGCGGGCGCGCACCTCGATGTCGGCCGTGATGAAAAGCTTCACCGGGGCATCTGGGCAGACCACTGTCCCGATATCACGGCCGTCCAGTACGGCGCCGGGCTCCTGGGCCGCGAATTGGCGCTGAAAATCGAGGAGTGCCGCCCGAACGGCGGGAAACTTGGCGACGACCGACGCGGCGTCGCCGACGCCGGGCAGCCGCAGCGAGGCATCGTCCAGGGTCGACGCATCCAGGGTGGTGGCGGTGCGGGCCGCCAAGGCCTCGTCCTCGAGCGAGCCGCCTCTGGCCAGCACGTCGCGCGCGACGGCTCGGTACAACAGTCCCGTATCGAGACATCCGTATCCGAAATGCGCCGCGATGCGCCGGGCCAGCGTGCCTTTGCCCGAGGCGGCGGGTCCATCGATGGCGATGATCATGGCACGCGAGGTCCGCTCCGAGGCCGGTTCGAGGTGCGATCTAGCTAGGCGAAAGACGCCGGCTCGGCAATGGGGGCCACCCGAACGCCCCGCGCGGCGCTCAGGCGCGGCCAGGCCTCGGCGATCCGCCCCGCCCTTCGATGGCCGCCATCAACAGCACGTACATCGTCACGGCGTTGATGGCGTGCCACAGCGCATGCGTCCCCCGGGGCCGACCCAAGACCGACGTCCAGGGGCAGGCCTTGGCGTCGCTCCAGCGCAGCACCATGGCCACGAGAAAAAGGCCCGCCGCGATGAGCAATTGCCGACCCGCCGGGTGGCGTCGATGCACGAGCGCGCCCACCAACAGCAACGTGGCCAAGGCCGGCACATAACTCATTGTGCCGTTGAGACAGGGCTCGCGCACATACTGCGTGATGCCGAGCAAGCGCGTCGGACACGTTATCGCCGCCGTCACCTCGTTGATGCCGAGAAACAGCGCCATTGCCAGAGCCACCCGACCCCAGCTCCACGCCAGGAACGATCGCAGGGCAAACACCAGATAAACGACCATGAAGAGACCGATCGGCGCCACATCGGCCAGTCGCGCCCAGCGCGTCGCCGTCGTGTGGAAGAGGAAGCTGCCGACGCCGATCAGCGCCACCAACGCCACGAGGCAGGCCGGCATGAGGACGCCCTTGCGGGTGTCGGGCGACGCGCGCGCTTGCAGCTGCACGAGCCGTCGCGCCCCGAGCGCCGCCACGACGAGAAACCCGACGTTGCTCGCCGCATTGAAGGGCTCCGCCCAGAACGACGCGTCCTGCGCCCGCTCACAGTAGCGAAATACCTGATCTCCCCAGGTCATCGTCATCGCCCCCACCGTGGGACGACCCTGGGCATCGCCACGCCGCCAGTCGGATCGCCCGTGTTTGGGGTATCCTATACGACAACGGCGCCGGTCGAGCGACCCGCGCCGTTTCGCAGTTCAAAACCGTCGACCGATCAGTTGGGTCGAACGATCACGCGCTTGTTCTTCTCTTTGACCACCACGCGGCTGCCCGGGGTCACCACCACGACCCGCGACCGATTGCGGCGCGGCGCGCAGGAGATGCGGGCCCGTCCGCGATGATAATGCCATCTCCCCCGCGCCGTCCTCGAGCACGAACGATGCGAGCCGTGCACCTGCTCCACGATGCCGGCAGTATCGGCCACGCCGCCGACGAGCTGGCCGGGCGTCATCGGCGCGGCCTCCACCGAGGCGCCTCCGAACACGAAGGCTGCGGCCAGCAGGGCTGCCGTCACACTGAGCTTCTTCATCGCCATTCCCTTTTCCAAATCCTCTGGCGTCCCACCCGATCGGTCGGAGCAAGCCAAACCAACACCTCGTAAACAGCAATTTCATGTTCTGGTTGCACAACGCACTTTACGTCTTTCGACGTAGCGCCGAGATCTTTCGGCATGACCGTTCGCAGCTTTTGCGGCATGCTGCGGCCCGAACGCATCACCCGAGGGGGGACCCGCCGTGCCGACACGCCAATACAAATATTATGATCTCGTCCTCGTCGCCTTCGTCGTCGTGCTGATCTGCTCGAACTTCATCGGGGCCGCCAAACAAGCGCAGTTCGATCTGCCCATTTTGGGCGTCGTCACCTTCGGGGCCGGCGTCTTGTTTTTCCCGATCGCCTACATCTTCGGCGATATTCTGACGGAAGTGTACGGCTACGGCCGCGACCGCCGCGCGGTGTGGGCCGGTTTCGGCGCCCTCATTTTCGCCGCCGTGATGGCCACCATCGTCCTCAGTCTGCCGCCCGCGCCGACAGGCTGGATGAAAACCTATCAACCGGCGCTCGAGACCGTCTTCGGCAACAGCTTCCGCATCGTCGCGGGCTCCATCATCGCCTTTTGGTGCGGCAGCTTCGTCAACAGCTTCATCCTCGCGAAGATGAAGATCTGGTCGGAAGGCCGCAACCTGTGGCAGCGCACGATCGGCTCGACGATGGTCGGCGAATTGGTCGATTCCGTGCTGTTCTACACGATCGCGTTCTATGGCATTTGGGAAACCAACACCTTGCTCGCCGTGATCACGGCCCAGTACATTCTAAAAACCAGCTGGGAAATTCTGATGACGCCGGTGACCTACAAGATCGTGGCGTTCCTCAAGCGCGTCGAGAACGAAGACTACTACGACCGCGACACCAACTTCACACCCTTCAAGATCACCTGAAACGCGTGGCGGTGGGCGGTTTTCATTGCCCTCGAAACACCGTCGACTGGCTCATCGTCACCGAGCTGGCGGCGGCTTGACCAGGAGGCACAGCGGAATCGCCAGCACCGACAGCACGGTGTAGAGCAGGAACGCGTTGGTGAACCCGATCATCGTCGATTGGCGCGTAATCTCTTTGGACACCCGCGCCAGGTCCTGCATCGTGTCGAACGACCAGGCCCCCGTCACCCAGGGGAGTTGCCAAGTTTTGTTGAAGGCCGAAACTTGCTCGGTCATCCGGCTGTAGTTCGTCGTCGTCGTGCGAATGATTTCGGCCACCGCGACCGAGATGAAGAGACTCGAGCCCAGGTTGCGCAACAGATGAAACACTGATGACCCTTCAGCGCGGTGTTGCGCGCCCAGCGTCGAGAAGGTCGCCACCGTCAGCGGCACCCACAGGATGCCGACGGCAAACCCCTGCATCAGGCTGTTGATCCCCAACGTCGTCAGATCGACGTCCAGACTGATGTGCGTGAGCCACCATCCCGACGCTGCCTGCAAACTCGCCCCCAGCACCAAATTGATGCGCGGATCGACGCGCTGCATCAACATGGCCGCAAAGAACCCCAACCCGTTGCCCACGCCACGCCAAGCGATGAAGGCCCCGATGGCGGAATCGGGAAAGCCCGCATATTGCTGCAGCAACGGCGGCAACAGCACCACGGGCGCAAAGTTCAGCATGCCGTAGAGCGTCACGATCGCGCAACCCAGTGCGTAATTGCGATCGCGAAACAGGCTCAGCGTCAGATAGGTGTTCTGCGTGGTGAGGCTGTGGGACAGGAAAATCCAGAACGCCCCGATCGCGAGCCCGGTCTCGATCCAAATCTCAGGGGAATCGTACCAATCCAGACGCTGGCCGCGCGACAGCACGAGCTGCACCGAGGCGATGGCCACCGACAGCGACACGAACCCCACCCAATCCAGTCGCGCCTTGCTGGTCAGGGCGTCATCGGGGGGCAGGAAAAACCGGAACAGCAGGTACGCCAGCGTCGACACCGGCAGGATCATATAGAAGCCCCACTGCCAGCCCATCGTCTCACCGATCCAGCCGCCCAACACCGGGCCGAGCGCCGGGCCGACGATGTTCGACATGCCATAGAGCGACAGCACGAAACCGTGTCGGTGCCGGGGATAGCTGTCGAGCAGCAGCGTCTGGCTCAAGGGAATGAGCGGCGCGCCGATGCCGCCCTGCACGATGCGCCAGAGCACGAGCTGCTCGAGCGTCGTCGAGGCGCCGCACCCGAAGGTCGCGATCGTGAACCCGGCCAGGCACCACATCATCACGCGGCGGCGGCCCAGCCGCGAGACCAACCACCCCGTCATTGGTGTGGCCACGGCGGTCGCCAGAATATTGAAGGTCATCACCCAGGCGATTTCATCCTGGGTGGCCGACAGGCCGCCCTGCATCTGGGGCAGCAGCGTCGTCGCGACCAGGATCGTCGCCGTATAGCAGGTCGACGCCAGAATAACCGACACGAGGACGATGAACCGCCCCACACTCGTCAGCTCGTAGACCGCCTTGTCGCTATCGACGCTCAAAAGGGGCCTCACTCCTGGCTTGCAGTCCAAGACGCGCACGGGCTCGAAACGAGAAGCGGTGCTTCCGCTTAGCTCCTTCGCCCCGAAACGGCAATGAGGACCGCCTTGACGGCTGCTGCGACCGATCGGCATCATGGGTCGGTCCAGCGAAACACCATCGTTGTCGGAAGACGGAAATCTCATGACCGACCCGCGCGCCGCCACCAATCCGATGTTTGGGCCGAACCGGTTCAAGCTCGGCGTGTTCAGCGCCAACTGCGACGGCGGCTTGACGATGAGCCTGGCGCC
>JANOKV010000145.1:0-7526 GCA_031419415.1 Hyphomicrobiales bacterium
CCTGCATCCCCGAATTGGATATGTGCGCGGGGCGAATTTCATCGAGCAGCCGTTTGTACTCGACCGATAGGGCCTCGATGATATTCTGCAAATCCCGATACGAAAACAGTTGAGCGAGGTTGCCGCGAATGGCTTCGCTGAGATGCGTGAGCAATATCGTCAGGGGATCGACCGGTGTGAAGCCTTCGCGTTTGAGCGTCGTGGTGTAAGCTTCCGGCACCCACAAGGCGCGCAGTCCGAAGGCTGGTTCTTTCGTCTCCGTGCCGGAAACCGAGGGCCGTGGGCCATCGCCGATAATCACCAAGGCTTCCGCCAACGGCAGCTCGTAACTGCCGATCGCAACGCCTTGCAACCTGATCTGATAGCTTCGCGGCGGTAAGCTGAAATCATCCGCCAACTGGATCTCGGGGACGACAAACCCATATTGACGCGCGAACTTGCGACGGAGCTTCTCGACCCGCTGCGCGAGTTCGTCCTGTTTGCGCAACAGCAGGCTCGACAGCTGTTGACCGAAGACGATTTCAATGTCTTTAACGCGCAGCTCGACTTTAATCGACCTTTGCGCTTCGAGTTCGGTTCGCTCTTCGCTCTCCCGCGCGCGGGTGACAGCCAGAACTTCCGCATCGCCCCGCCGCTTCGAGATCACGTAAGCCGTAAACCCTGCCGCCGACGCCAGAACCGCGAACGGCAAAAACGGCAGACCAGGGAAAACGGCAAGCATCGCCATCATGGCGGCCGTCACCATCAATGCTTTGGGGTGGTTGCTGAGCTGGCCCATCACCGCCATCTCGACAGACCCTCGCGTCCCCCCCTTTGCGACGACGAGACCAGCCGCCAGCGAAATAATTAGGGCTGGAATTTGCGAGACCAGGCCGTCGCCGACGGACAGCTTGGTGAATACATCCACGGCATCGGCAACGGGCATCCCATGCCGAAATACAGCGATGAGAATACCGCCGAACACGTTGATCCCCGTAATGATGAGGCCCGCAATCGCGTCCCCCCGAACGAATTTCGAGGCGCCATCCATCGATCCGAAGAACGAGCTTTCCTCGTCCAACTCGCGCCGACGACGCTGCGCCTCGCGCTCGTCGATCAAGCCCGATGACAAATCCGCATCGATCGCCATCTGCTTGCCGGGTATTCCGTCGAGCGCAAATCGCGCGCCGACTTCGGCCATCCGCGACGCGCCCTTGGTGATGACAATGAAATTCACCGTCAACAAGATGAGGAACACGACGACGCCGATCACAAAGTCGCCGGCCATCAGGAAGTTCGCAAATCCTGCAATAACGTGGCCCGCCGCCGCGTGTCCCGACGCGCCATCGGTCAGGATCAGGCGCGTCGTCGCGATATTGAGGGCGAGCCGCAGCATCGTCGCGATGAGCAGAATGGTCGGAAAGGCCGAGAACTCGAGCGGCCTCTGGATCCACAGCGCCACCATCAAAATGAGAAACGATATCGCAATCGATAGCGCCAATCCGAGGTCGATCAGCACCGCTGGAACGGGAACGAACAACACCGCTAGCATCAAGACAATGGCGAATGCAAACCCCATATCCTTCGACGTCGACCAATCGGAATGCGGGGTGTCGGCGTGTCGTGATGGGGGCAATTCGCGTCTCCAAGCTTGCGTCAGAAACCCGTCTCGATCCGGGAATAGGCAAAGGTCGAAAACGCGAAAATACTCGCGCCCATGTAATAGGCGGCATAGATCGCAACGACGAAAATGGTCATGATTTTGGGGATGAACGTCAGCGTGACTTCCTGTACTTGCGTCAACGCTTGGAGGACCGCAATGACGATGCCGATGAGCATGGCGGCGATCACACAGGGGGCCGATACCGCGATCACCGTCCAGATCGCGTACTGCATCAAATCCATCGCGTCCGCATCGTTCACAGCGCGCGCTCGCTCACTGTCACGCCAGGTTCGATCGCGATTTCCCGTCCATCGCCGAGGATCGCCACGACGGCGCTGCCGGAGACCCTGGCCGCAACGACTGTCCCGCTCATTTGGCCGTCCGCGGACGTCACTGTGCGTCCGATGACAGCTTCGGCCTGTTGGAGCCGAACGGCTGACAGAAGTTCGGCGACCCGTTCATTCGTCTGAATGGTTTTTTCCACCTGAGAGAACGTCGCCAACTGCGCAACGTAATCACTCGAATTCATCGGCTCCATCGGATCCTGGTTTTGCATCTGAGCGATGAGCAATTGCAAGAACGCGTTGTAGTCGAGTTGGGCCGCTGCATCGGGCCGAACTTTGGTCCCTGCCGCATTCCTCGACACACCGGCTTCATGTGCGTTCGATACCACTGTTGCATCCATCGTTTGGCCTTTCTCACCTATTGCGCGCGACCCATCACGCCGCCGCTTCGCCCGTTATTGTGGCCGATACCGCTTCTCCACCCATATCGTCGTCATGCACGAACAGAGCTCTGAGGCGTTTCATCGCCTCGTAAATTCTTCGGTTCTCGACGAGCGCTCGAACCTCGACCAGGCCCTCGAGGACATCTCGGTTCTTGCAGGCTGAGATGAGCAGGCGATGGGATTGCTCGTAGAGCTGACGAGCAAATTGCGCAGTCTGGGGTTCCAGGATCAACGATTGCACGACGAAGTAGAGACGACGTAGCGGCGTCGTTGCGTTCTCCTGCTGCATGACGTGATGCTCCAGCAGGAAAACCGCATCATTGAGCATTTCGATTGCGACCTTACGGTCGACCTTCAGCACCGCGCCATTGATGAAGACGCGTTCGTTGGCGCGCAGATGCAGCTTGAATCGGCCCGCTGTCATTGCAGCCCCTTCTGGATGGCTCTCGATACGTCGATGACATCATCGAAACGTCTCCCCGGGCTATCCCGGATGTGTTCGAGTTCTCGCAGGATCCAAATGCCGATGGAGACGATCTGGGCGCGCAGCTCGCGTGGCAGCGCGTTCTCGGGCGCCATCAGGTCTTCGATCAGCACCGCCCACAGCTTCGTCGTGAACACGATCGCTCTGGCAGCGTCTGCCGGTGTTGCTCCCGGATGATCGATCCGCTGCATGAGTTGGATCGACCGGTCCAACGCCATGCGCTCCTGCTCCCGAGCGGTTTTCGGGTCGTCTTCGCGTATCTCGTCATAGCGACGTTTGTGCATGTGTCACGCCTCGTGAATCGCCTCGCAGGGCGCGCGTTACAGGTAATTCAGAATGCTGAGCTGCTGCAGCCTCGACGTCACCACATAAGAAATTTCCAGTTGGGTCATCAGTCCGTTGAGCCGCGAGCTTGCCTCCAGCAGATCGATGCCTTCTGCCGCCTGAATGTGCTTTTCGATGAGACTGCGCTGAGACCCCATCCGCGCATCGGCAGCCGCGACGCGCTCTTGCAGGGCGCCGACAGCGCCCTGGTGGTGCACCAATTCAGCGCCTGCCTTTCCAACCAGGCCCGCCGCCGTATCGATCAGTTGGGTATAGGCATCGGCCGCGAGGTGATCGGTTCCGGAGTCGCTCACGGCGACGAGCGCCGACATGAATCGACGAACGCCTGCGCTATCAGCGCCGATGGGAATGGTCACGACCTCGTTGAGCGACGCACGCACATCGATCCCACCACGCCCCACCGACGAAAAGTCGATCTGCCAGGCCGGGTCCTCGAAGAGGGCTGCAAATGCGCCCGTGAGATACGTTTGCAATTGCGAGGCCGAAATGGAGGCCGCTTGCGGATCACCCTGCTGGATGCCGAACGCAGCAGAGAAAGTCGCGTGAACCGTTGCGCGCGGACCCGTCGGAGGATCGGTGACATAGGTAGCAATGGGACGGGTCTGATTATTTCGACCGGAGAAAATGTATGCCCCATTGCTGGTCGTCGAGAGAAGGTCGGTGAGGGCATCCAACCGGGCGCGCGCGTCCGCCACCACCGCGCCGCGATCGCTACCGCTGGGGCGTGACGCCACGAGGGTTTCGAAAAACCCGGTTGCGAGCTCAGCCATTGCCGTCAACGTCGATTGTGTTTGGGATAGGCGGCTGGCCAGCAGGCCGTTGCTCTGGACGAGGGCTTCGATGTCACCGGAAAGTCCGCGCAGATCGAGTATTTTCGCACTCTGCCCACCCAGCGCCAAACCCATATCCCCGTGCCGCCCGCTGCTCACTTCGGCCGCCGTTTGGTCGAGGCGGCTTTGCAATCGAGCCGTCGACGTGCGCAGACTTTCACGCGATGCGAGGGTAGAGATTTGCTCGATGATCATGGCTTACTCCGTGGCCCTCAGCAGCGCATCGAACATGCTGTTGACGGTGGCGATCAGATGGGATGACGCTTGAAAAGACCGTTGCAGACCGATGAGGATCACCATCTCGTCATCGACATTCGTGCCGACCCGGTTCTGCCAGGCACTGGTCGCTCTCTCGACGCGCACGGCCTCGTTGGCATGGCTCTCGTGCGCCACCGAACGCTCTCGTTGCAACCACCCGACGCTATCGGCAGAAAACTGGCGCACGCTTTTCTGAGATGTGGCGATGCCTGTCGCGGGATCGAATGATTGGGCCTCCGACAACCGGTCAATCAATTCCAAGAGGCGGCCCCCGAAGCCGGGCGCACTTGTCGGGTTATACGAATAGGCGATATCTGCGGGCGCAGAGATGCCGCCATCCCGAAGTCTGGATAGCGCCCCGCCACTCGCTGGATCGGCATTGGCATTGACGACAATCAGACCTGCCAGGCCAATCATCGAGCCGGGCGCTGCGGGCAGGGTGACGCCACCTACCGCGGTAAATAAGCCCGCCAAATCGGGACGGCTGGGAACGCTCGATTGGTCGCGCTCGACGGTGGCGGAGATGAGGCCGCGCGCGATGTCGTCCGCTTGCCGCCCGTACGTCATCGCCAGATCGTCGCGCAAACGAAGCAGGCCGCCGATCTTCCCGCCGATTGCGTCGCTGCTGCGCGCGGGAATGCCATCGATCGTGAGAACACCACCGGACTGACCAGGCCCGAGGAGGCCCGCACTCGGGAACGATACTTCGCGTGGCGTCGTTTCGAAGAGCGTTGCCCCATTCGCCGTGAACAGCGTCATGTCGTTGCCCGCCCGCAGGCTCGGGCGGACGTCGATGAGCTGTGCCATGTCGCGGACGAGGGCGTTGCGCCGGTCCACTGCATCCGTCACGTCCGCATGCGGCCCAGCTCCGGCCACGATCGCGGCATTGACGGTTTGGAACTCTTGCAACAGGTCGGATAGCGTAACGGCTGCTTCACCCAGGGACGTTTCCGCATCACTGCGCACCTCGACAATCAACCGCGCGGTATCATTCAGAGCGTCGGTCAGAGAATGGGCCGCAGACAGGACGGCTGCAGCCGCAGTTTCGTCATGAGGTGCGCTGACGGCCAGTTGCAACGCGCCAGCCAGCTTCCCGATGAGAGCGGCGGGGCTCGTTGCTGCCGCTGGGTCTCCAATCGACGCATCCAGCCGATCCAGCGCCGCAGATACGATCCCGAACTCGGCGGCCGATGAGGCCGTTTCGAGAACGAATGCCAACAGAGCGCCATCGACCGCGCCGACGATTTGCTCCAGGTGGACGCCCCCACCCGCCTGGGTGGTGATCAGCGCCGATTTGCGCGCGCTGTTGGGATCTTCGGCGTTGGCGATATTGCGCGAGACCACCGACGCCGCCGCACTCGTCGTCGCCAGACTATCTCGGGCAATTGTGTAAGCCGCAGTCAGTGACATCGCCGTCCCCCGAACTTTTCAGTTCGCCTTCGATCACCGCTTGAGGTTGACGAGCACTTCCATGAGCTCTGCGCCCGTCTGGAAGACGCGCGAATTCGCCGTATAGGTGCGCTGCGCCTCGATCATGTCGGTCAGCTCGGAGGCGAGATCGACCGTGGAATTCTCGAGGGCGCCGGATATGATGCCGCCCAATCCGCCGGTTTCTGGCGCAGCAATGCGAATATCGCCCGACCCGCTCGTCGCCTCGAATATATTGCCAGCCTTGGCCGACAAGCGGTCAGGGCTCGTGACGCTCGCGAGGGGCACGCGATAGGCGGCGCGACGCGTTCCATTCGCATATGTTTCGTAAATCGTGCCATCGCGCGCAATTTCAATTCCTGAAAAGACGCCCGCAGGATTGCCGTCGGTATTGACCGACAGAACCACGAAATCGGTGGCCAATTGTGTGGTTTCGGTCAGGTCCAGCATCATCGTAGCGCCGCCGGGCACCGAAATGGCGAGTGGTGCGGTGCTGGCCGGGGTCAATTGACCAAAGCCGTCGAATTGCAGCAAAGACGTAGCCAATGGACCGGTTGCGTAGGGAAAGCCACCCACCGGCGACCGACCGGCAGCGTCGTATGCCGCAATTTCCCATTCGCCGACATTGGCGGTGCGCGCGTAATGCAGATCGATGGTCAGCTCTTCGCCCAGATTGCCGTAGGCGACGATGGACGACCGTGCCGATGACACGGATGTTGCTGTGTTGCCCGAAGGCAGATTGGCGGCTGCGACGGTGGGGGCCAGCGCGGGAAGATTGACGGTGAGCGCACCAGCCGTGGTCGGTACGGCCGTCATGTTATTGCTATCGATCCGCACAGGCACGAGCCCGGCTATGCCGTTCGACACGATCGCATCGGCAGCGCCGGCCGATGCTGGCAGTCCAAGCAGCGTATATCCGGCCGAGTTGACCAGGTTGCCCTCGCCATCGGGCACGAAGGCGCCCGCGCGCGTAAGGGCAACCGAACCCGCAGCATCGTTCACCAGAAAAAATCCTGATCCCGTGATCCCCAGATCGAACGGTGAAACAGAACTCTCGAGGACGCCTTGTCGGGAAATGCCGTATTGGGTTTGTGTTTCCACGCCACCCGACACGAAGGTCGTACTGGGTGTATCCAACAGGAGCGATGAGAATTGCGTCGTTGCCGCTTTATAACCAACGGTCGACGCGTTCGCGATGTTGCCAGCGACAGTTCCCAACCGGACAGCTTGGGCCGCCATACCCGAGATGCTGGTCCGCATCATTCCATTGATCGACATCTCGCGTCCTCTCCAGCACCATCAACTTCGCCGACAAGATGACGGATGCTGCTTGCCTGAAGCTGGTGAACGCGCCTGCGCGCCACACGGTCGAGACCGCGTTATCGATGGATCACGGATGTCGAGCGGCACGCCAGTCGATACCCCAGGTGTCGCCGGGATTCGATCGGGTCATACCCCAGCCGATTGCTCAAGCGCCGACGCAGTTTGCAGATATGACTTTCGATGACATTTTCATCGATATCATGATCGAAGAGGCCATAAACCGAACTGAATATCTGCGCTTTCGTCACGCGCCGGGTACGGTTGGCAACCAAGAATTCCAGGATGCGCAGCTCGCGCCGCGGCAGTTTCAATACTTCGCCCTGTACGAGGGGTTCTCGCCCATCGCGGAACTTGATTACCCCGGCGTCTCCGCTCGCTTCGGCCGGACGGCCGCGATGAACTGGTGAGGCCTTGGCCCCGTGTGCGTGGCGACCGCGGCGAGGCGCTCGATCATCTTGGGCAGGTCGAAGCGGCGATTGTATCGATATT
>JANOKV010000146.1:0-2987 GCA_031419415.1 Hyphomicrobiales bacterium
TTCAAACCGCAGGACCTCGCCTCGGTCAAGGTCGGCCGTGCGTCGCTGGCGAAAGTCCTGGAGGCCACCAGCACGGACGGCATCGTCGTCCTGCACAAGGGCGCAGTTGTGTTCGAGCACTACGCCAATGGCATGGGCGAACGCACACCGCACATCCTGATGTCGGTGTCGAAGTCCATGCTCGGTCTCCTGGCGGGCATCCTCATCGGCAAAGGCGCGCTCAAGCATGACGCGCTCGTCACCAGCATCGTTTCAGAGGTCAAGGGAACCGCCTACGACAGCGCAACCGTCCGCAATCTCCTCGACATGCGAGTCGGCATCCATTTCGACGAGGACTATCTCGCAACATCCGGGCCGATCATCGAATACCGCAAGGCCACGAACTGGAACCCGCTTGGGCCCGGCGAGGCCCCATCAGACCTGCGCTCGTTCTATCGCCATCTCACGAAGACGGACGGCAAGCACGGCGGCCGTTTCCACTATGTCTCGCCGAATACCGATCTACTCGGCTGGGTCATCGAGCGGGCGAGCGGATGCCGGTATGCTGACCTCATGAGCACGCTTCTGTGGCAACCGATGGGAGCAGCTGATCCCGCCTACATCACGGTCGATCGGCTCGGCGCGCCACGGTGCGCTGGCGGCATGAACACGACAACCCGCGATCTCGCCTGCGTTGGACAGCTAATCGTTGAGGGCGGCGCGCGCGGAGGCACTCAGGTTGTGCCGGAAAACTGGATCGAGGGCATTCTCAACGACGGCGACGCTGAGGCCTGGAACGCAGGCTCGTTCCTCGAATTCTATCCCGGCGCAGCCATGCACTATCGCGCCAAGTGGTATGTCGAGCGCGACAGGCATCCGCGCCTGTTCGGGATGGGCGTCCACGGTCAGAACCTGTTCGTCGATCCAAGGAACCAGATCGTCATCGCCAAGTTCTCATCGCAGCCGCCACCGCTCGACGCCCGGCTCATTCAGCTGACCTCCGAACTCGTCGACGCCATCCGGCAGGCATTAACTTGACACGCGGCAGCGTCAGGCTTTGTTTCGCCGCTGCTGCAGTCTGTCCGGCTAGCGTCGTGCCCACGCATCGGCCATTATGCGCAGTGGGCGACATGGCATGCGATCACATCGCGCGACGCGGGATGCCGGGAACGCGGCTGCATTTGCACGCTCCCAGGCCAGGAGTGCTGACGACGCTTTGAAGAGATCGATGAGGGACGGATCCTTGGACTTGCCCTCCGCATGGCGCATCGCCGACCTGGAGAGGGACGGCAGCTGGGTATTCACGATGAATGATGTCGCGCGTGAGCATCTCACACAAGCTGTGAAGAAGGCTTATGGTTGCTGTTAAGGGCGTCTGCTTGCTGGAGCTAACCAGACGGGGCTTCGGCCGACTTCTGACGTTGCCGAGTGCTCAGCGTCGAGGTCGGCTTACTCTGCATCGCGTTCGATGGTGCGCTGCCCATGCTGCAGCTGCTCAGAGCCGCTTCGGGTCAGCAGCACGGATCACGTTGCCATGGCCTCCACGGTCGGTCTAGCCTCAGCTTCCGACAGTCGGGGAACGAAACGGGGCTGATGTCCGGACTACCCCCGATCGCGTCGGGGTTGGCCTGAACGCCGTTCTTCGGCCTCGGGCCAACAACGGAAATATGGACCGCATTTACGTTGCAGGAGTGAACGCATATCCGCTGCCGTCTTTCGCCAGCGTGCCAACGCTTGGTAAGAGCCAGTGAGTTCCCGTGATCATGAGCTTGTCTGCAACAACGCGATCGAAAATTCTCTTGCGCGTCGAGACTGCCAATTGAGGGTCTTGATCAAGACCGACCTGCCAGTCCGGATTTCTCGCAAACAACGGCGGCAGCAAGCACACATCCGCTGTGATGAGCAATTGCTTACCACCGGAGCTGACGAGGTGGGCTACCTGCGCCGGGCTGTGGCCAGGCGCCGAAACTGCTCGCACGCCCGGCAGTAGGTCCGCTTCGCCATCAACCGGCCTGACATTTTTCCAGGTTGCCAGTGTAGTGCGGATGCGCTGAGAGAGCCCTTTGCGTGTTGGGCCCAAATCCATCGCGTCGACTTCTGGGCGCGTCCACCATTTGAGTTCCGCCTCTGGAACGATGATTTCGGCATCCGGGAACACCTGAGCGCCGGTGTTCTTGTCCATCAAACCGAAAATGTGGTCGCCATGAAGATGTGAGATGAGAATGGTCTTCACGTTCTTTGGATCGAGACCAGCTGCGGCCATGCTCTGGATAAGCATGCCGGATTTCGGGCCGTAGATCGGAAAGCCGCCTGTGCCGGTGTCCACGAGCACCAGCCGATCAGCCATCTTGATGGCCGTCGCTGTAAACGGAATGGGGACGTGGGCGTCGTCGAGGCCCGAAGCTCGAAGCGCGGCCTTCGTCTGCTCGACGTTGGCATTCCTGATCCAGCCTTCCCGGTGCGGCACTTCGGCGAAGCCATCGATGAGCGAGATGACTTCGACGTCACCGACTTTGTGGCGTCGGAAGGGATCGCCGAGGCTCTGAGCCTGAGCGGCACCGATGAAGGCAACAGGGGCATTCAATCCGAATGCCGCAAGTGCGCCCGCCGCGTTGAGCACGATATCACGACGCGAAATCTCGAACATTGCCGCCTCCTGTGCCCAGCGACGCGTCACCTGCTCGCATGGGGTGCAAGGCAATTGCTGACGAAGCCTATCAGAAGCTGGCCGACGACGCGATGTCTCTTGTGGGTCGTGTGTCACGAGCGTAGCCGGTCCAAACGGTTGCGCGCAACTGTACGAGAGATGGAGGTAGGCCCTCCGGGTTCGGCGATCAGGTCGCTGATCCCAAGCCACTGCAAGCTGCTGCGATCAACAGCCGTGGTGGTGAGCGTTGCAGTCGAGTCTGGGCAGGAAGCCCAGGCGGGCAAGGTCGAGAGAGGCGAACGCAAGTGAACCGCTGATGAAGTGTCGAAAGGAGATTAGGCGATGTCAAAACCGGGGGGTG
>JANOKV010000147.1:0-3851 GCA_031419415.1 Hyphomicrobiales bacterium
GCGATCTCGGCCGTGCCCTCGGCGGTGGTGACGCCCAACTCTTCCAGCGGCCGGCGCACGGCGGTGATCTTCTCGTCGGCGAGGCCAAAGCGATACCCGACCAGTCCTTCACTGTCGCCTGTCGCGGGCTTGACGATAACCTCGCCTGTCATTGCGAGACCAGCCGCCGGCGGTCCGTAGAGATAGCGGCCGGTGACCCGCACGCGACCGGTTTCGTCGACTGTCAGTGTCGGAGTCACGGGCTCGAGTTTGAGCTCGAGGCGTTCAGGCACGAAGTCCTCGACGAGGAAGGCCGCCTGCGCCAACGGTTCGGCTTTGGGATCGGCATGGAGTTTGGCCCGCCATGTGCCCGTCATCGACGTCGCGGCAAGATCGAGCGTCGTCGCGCGACCGCCCAGACCCTGATCGGTGAGAACGAGGCGGCGATGCTCGACGCCATCGGGGCGCGACACGATCAAGGTCACGGGAAGCGACGCGGCACGACCTGCGCGGTCCCGAACGAGACCCGTCAGGTGGACGGGTTCACCGGGGCGGTAGACGCCCCGCTCGGCAAAGAGGTAGGCATCGAGCGCGCCGGGTGGCTCGCGGCCTTTGACGCCGCGATCGCTGAGGTCGAAGCCGGCGATCGTCAAATCGAGAAAGGCGTAATCCTGGCCGGTTTCGGCGACGAGCAGAGCGGGCGCCTGGCCGCCTTGGCCTTTGCCGACGCCGGCATCGAAACGCGCGTAACCCGCAGCGTCGGTTTTGGCTGAACCCAGCACCTCATTGTTGCGCGCGACGAGACGCACGGTGACGCCGGCTACTGGATTGGCCGTCGCGAGCGAGCGCACGAACGCGTGCAGCCCATCGGTGCCGGTGAGCGCCGACACGCCCAAATCCGAGACGATGAACCATTGGCTGGCTCGATCCGTACTGCTCTCGGAATTGGTTTTTGCCGCCACCGACGCACTGGCGATGTAGACGCCGGGTTCCAGTTTCGGGATGGCGTCCGAAACCGGGATCGCGGTCGTCACATCCTCGTTGGCGCGCGGCGTGACGTCGAGTTCGCCTTGCCAGATGCGATTTCCACTCTTTTCGCGCACCGTATCGATATCGTGGCTCTCGAGCGCTTTCAAGAAGCCGTCACCCTGCATGACGCCCGCCAGACCCCGATCGCCGATACGGAAAATTTCAATTGCGACTTTCGAGGCGTTGACTGTGACGACGGGAATGCCCTGCTGGCCGCGATTGGGCAGCACGTAGGCGCGATTGGTGAAGCGCACGGATGGATTGCGGTCGCGCACGTAGACGGCGAGTTCGGCGGGTTTAGCCAGTAATTCGCCCGTCTCGGCGGGAAGCCCGACACGCACGCGCGCTTCATAGCGCCGGCCGTGGGCCAGACCATCGATGCACAGTTGCTTTCCTTCCGCCGTCACGTTGGGCGGATCGCGCCCGTCGAGGGTCACGAACTTGGCGAGGTCGGCTTGTCCACCCGACAGACGCTCGGAGAAATTGAAACACAGACGCGGCTCGGCGGTATCGGCATCGATCTTGTAGTCGATCATGCGGAAGCCGTGCTCGGCGCGCATTTTGGCGAGGCTATCGCGCACGCTGGCGTCATCGGCAAGCGCGAGGCTCGCCTGCAGCGCGTCGATCGCAGGCCGCCAGAGCGAGCGCACCTTCAACGTTTCCGCGAGGATGACGAGTGCTGCGGCCTTGTCGCGAGGATCGGTCGCGAGTTGATGGGCGTGCCATGCCGCGCCGGACGCCAGAGCCGGAAATTCGTAGACATCGCCGCGCGCGCTGTCGGGCGCAATGGCGAGATAGGCACGCGCCAGTGTGGCCCAAGTGGGAGCATGCGTGCCATCGGCGGCCAAGGCGACCAGCAACGATTTCACCGCTTCGCGCGCCTCTTTGTCCTCGAGCTGCTTGAGACCAACGCGCCGCAGCTCGACCGCCGTCTGTCGCGGCTTCGTCTGCCCTCTGATGAGGGCGGCGACGCGCTCGGCATCCCGGGCGACGGTCGGGTGAGAGAAGGCTGCGGTCTGGCTCGACGATGGCGTGACGCCCAGCGGCGTCAACGCCGTCAACGAACACACGGCGGCCAACGCGAGGCCGGCAAAACGGCTGGCGGCGGATGTCATCGAACTGTCCTCGGGCGGTGATGGGGCGGCACGACTGCGGACCTAGAAAGCAGGGCAGCATGACCGTTTGTAGGCGAGGAGAGCCTATCGCTCGAGCGCAGTTCGATTGAAGCCCCACGGGCGTCATGCGACGGCAACTCTGGGCAAGTCGCGGAAAGTGCCGAGGGAAGAAGACAGGACGCGCCGCGCACCAAACGCAAAAAAGGCCGATCGAGGATCAGCCTTTCGAGATGCGTCGCGCGGGTGATCGCTGAGCGCGCTCAATGTCGGTTGAGGGGGGCCCAGGTCTTGAGGGCATCGATCGTTTCGGCGGCCAGCACCTGCGAGGCCGTCGCGCCCTGGTGTTGGGCGGGAGCACCGAGCGTGCCAGCGTCGAGATGATGCGCATAGAGCGGCTCGGCGCCACGCCACAGGCGAGTGAACGACTGGCGCGCGCGCAGGCTTTCGGTGGCGTCTTGCGACCAGCTCGCGAAGGCATCGCGCTTGTCGGGATCGCGCCGCATGCTGTCGCCGTACCATACGGCGGCCTCGCCGATGACCAACTGTTCGTGGGCCGCCAGAAAGCGCGGGTTGGCCACGATTCGGATTTCGTGGGCGAAGCCTTGATCGAAGGACATCTGCCAGGTCTCGCCGGCCGCCATCGCGGGCGACGATGCAAACACGATGCGCGCGCCGCTGGCGCGGACGGCCAGCTTCGGTGACACCGTGAACAGGGCGCGGGCTACAGCGCTGGCGGGTGAGCGGGCGATGATCAGAACGTCATCGAGCCGCTGGCCGGGTGTGCCATCGAGGGCGTTGGCGATGAACTCTTCCAGCCGTTGCTGCCGGTCGTCGGGTTGATGAGGGTCGTTGGATGGCGGCACATTGGCTTGCATATGGCTTTCCCTCCGGGGTGCGAGCTATCGCCCACAACCTTGGCCTAACGACACCATTTGGCAGCAATGGGGTTAAAAAACGATGACGCCGCGACCCGTCGCGAGACGCTTTTCGAGCGCGGGGAATCGGCGGGCCGGTCGGCGTCAGCGCCGATCGCGGATAAGGGCGAGCGCCGCTGTCGGATCGATCCGGCCGTCGTAGAGCGCGCGACCCGTTATGGCGCCTTCCAAAATTCGATTTTCGGGCAACAGGAGCGCTTCGACATCGGCCAGCGAGGCCAGGCCGCCCGAGGCGATGACGGGAATTTTTACGGCCCGGGCGAGCGCCGTCGTTGCGGCTAACTTGAGGCCGGCGAGCACGCCATCCCGATCGATGTCGGTATAAATAATCGCGGCGACGCCGGCGTCTTCGAAACGGCGCGCGAGATCGACCGCGTCGAGTTCGGACGTCTCCGCCCAACCTGCCACCGCGACCTTGCCGCCGCGCGCACGAGGGCTGGATCGCGCACGGCGGCAGTGCCCAAAATCACCCGCCGAATGCCGCGCGCCAGCCACGCGTCGATCGTGGCGCGATCACGAATGCCGCCCCCCAATTGGGCAGGAATGGTGAGCGCGGCGAGGATCGCCTCCACCGCTGGCGCGTTGACGGGGCGGCCGGCGAAGGCGCCATTGAGGTCGACGATATGCAACCACGAAAAGCCCTGCGCCTCGAAGGTGCGCGCCTGGGCGGCGGGGTCGTCGTTGAAGACGGTCGCTTCGCTCATCTCCCCCAGCTTGAGGCGCACGCACTGGCCGTCTTTGAGGTCGATGGCGGGATAAAGGATCACGGGGGGCGGGCTCCGGGCGAGGCGAC
>JANOKV010000148.1:0-9749 GCA_031419415.1 Hyphomicrobiales bacterium
GTCGTTGACCGTCACGATAAAACGGCTCATGTCCTCTTTTTCTTCGAGGTTCATGCCGGCCATCGGTTCGTCGAGCAACAAAAGATCCGGCTCCATGGCGAGCGCACGACCGAGTTCGACGCGCTTCTGTAGACCGTAAGGCAGCTTGCCGACCGGCGTGCGCCGGATGTGCTGAATCTCGAGGAAGTCGATGATGCGCTCGACCGCTTCGCGATGCACGATCTCTTCGCTGCGCGCGGGTCCCCAATGGAGCGCGTGGGCAAGCAGGCCGCGTTGCATTTTCAGCGCTCGACCCGTCATGATGTTGTCGAGCGTCGACATGCCTTTGAACAGGGCCACGTTCTGGAACGTTCGGGCGATGCCTTGGCTCGCGGCGATGTAGGGGCGCATTTGCGAGCGGGTCTGGCCCTTGAAGTCGATCGTGCCTTCCTGGGGATGATAAAACCCGTTGATGACGTTCAGCATCGACGTTTTACCGGCGCCGTTGGGGCCGATGATGGCGCGGATCTCGCCCTTGCGGACATCGAACGACACGTCCGCGATGGCGCGCACACCGCCGAAGGCCAACGAGACGTTGTGGACAGCCAGCATCACCTCGCCGATTTGGCGTTCGTTGGTGGGCGCGGGGACCGCAGAGAGCATCGGCTTCTCGACGACATTCATTCCGCGGCCTCCTTCAATGCCGGCGCTGCGGGCGGATAGATTTTCATTTCCATGATCGCCACATCGCCCTCGATGGTTCCTTTGCGACCGTCTTCATACGTGACTTCGGTCGCCAAGCGGCACCGGGTCGAGCCATCGTAGAGCGCGTCGATCAGAGGCGCGTAGCGATCTGCAATGAAGCTGCGGCGCACCTTTTGCGTGCGCGTCAGCTCGCCGTCGTCGGCGTCGAGTTCTTTGTGCAGAATGAGGAAGCGCTTGATCTGGGAGCCCGCTACCATCGGCTCGGCCGCCAGTGACTGGTTGAGCTCGTCGACGCGCCGCTCGATCATGGCGTAGACGTCGGGGTTGGCGGCCAACTCCTGATAACTGGCATAAAGCACGTTGTTGCGCTCCGCCCAATTGCCCACGCTCGTCAGGTCGATGTTGATGAACACAGTCGCATAATCGCGGCCGTTTCCCAGCGCCACGGCCTCCTTCACCTCGGGGTAGAATTTCAACCGGTTCTCGATGTATTTCGGCGCAAACAGAGTGCCGTCGCGCAACCGACCTACGTCCTTTGCCCGGTCGATGATGCGCAGGTGGCCGCGCGCATCGATGAAACCCGCATCGCCCGTGCGCACCCACCCATCGGCGGTCTTGGTCGCAGCGGTCGCCTCGTCGTTCTTGAAGTATCGAACGAACACGCCCGGGCTCTTGAAGAGCACTTCGCCCGTCTTGTCCTCGATCCGGATGTCGACGTCGGGACCGGGCTTGCCGACGGTTTCGGGGTAGACCTCGCCGTCCGGCTGGAGCGTGACGAACACGCTGGCTTCGGTCTGGCCATAGAGCTGTTTCAGATTTATGCCCAGCCCCCGGAAGAACGAAAACAGTTCCGGGCCAATGGCTTCACCCGCCGTATAGGCGACCCGAAGACGCGAGAACCCCATGCGGTTGCGCAGTGGCGCATAGACGAGCAGGTCGCCGAGCCCATAGAGCAGCCGGTCCTTGAAACCCACCGGGCGACCATCCAGGACCTTCTCTCCGGCGCGCTTGGCGACCGCGAGAAAGTAGGTGAACAGGCGTTTTTTCGGCGCCGACGCATCCTCCATGCGCACCATGATCTGGGTGAGCAGGTTTTCGAACACGCGCGGTGGGGCGAAGAACGACGTCGGCCCGATTTCGCGCCGATCCTCGACCGCCGTCTCCGGGCTTTCGGGGCAGGAGACGCACAACGCGCCCGCGTAGGCCTGAGCGTAGGAGAAGATGTGATCCCCGACCCAGGCCATCGGCAGATAGGCCAGCATCGTATCGTCGGGCGTATAATGATCGAACGCATTGGCGTTGACGCCCGAGACGACGACGTTGTCGTGTGAGAGCATGACGCCTTTGGGATTTCCCGTCGTGCCGGACGTATAGAGCATAACGCTGATGTCGCGGCCCTTGGTGGCCTCGATCCCAGTAATCCAGTTCTGCAGCGTCGCCGGGGTGTCGCGCAGCGCCGCGCGACCGAGGGCCTGCACGCTCTCGAGTGAATGCAGACTGGCTGTGTCGTAGCGCTGGAGACCACGCGAATCGGCATAGATGATCTGGCGCAACGTGGGGACGCTCTCGGCGATCGACAGCAGTTTGTCGACCTGCTCCTGATTTTCGACGATGGCGACTTTCACTTCGGCATGGGCCAGAACGTAGGCCATCTCCTTGGCAACGCTGTCCTGGTAGAGCGGAACAGGCACGCCGCCCAGGCTCTGTACGGCGCAAAATGCCCAATAGAGGTGGGGTCGGTTGTCGCCGATGATCGCGACGGTATCACCAGAGGTCAGCCCCAGCCGACCAAGTCCGACCGCCATGTCACGCACTTCATCGCGCACCTGTGACCATGTCCAGGTCTGCCAGATGCCAAGCGTCTTCTCTCGGTACGCGGGACGCGCAGCGTGGGCTTTTGCGTTCCTCAGAAGCAACTTGGGCACGGTGTCGTAGCGCCCGGTCTCAGTCGTCACGTCGGTCGTCCTCTCTGCACCGCAACCAGCGGGCGCCGGCTCACGGAGCGTCCATCGCGCGAAGATGTTCCAATATTGCGCGGCAGCGGGCCGCCACGCCCCAAAGCCTCGCAGATCGGCCACCTTCTAGAGGAAGGCTGACGCGATGTCTTTAGCCCAATGGGCTGAACTGCACAATTTCGGGAGATCAGTCGAATGTGATGACGCCGCGCGCCACCTGACCCGCCGCCATCAGCTTGAAACCCTCGTTGATTTCATCGAGCGAATAGGTGCGCGAGATCAGGTCGTCGAGGTTGATGCGCTTGTCCATCGACATGTCGGCGAGCATGCCGAAATCGACGGTGGGCCGGATCGAGCCGTAGTAGGTGCCCGACAGGGTCTTTTCCGTATAGACCATGTTCGCGGGCGGGATCGGCGCCGTGGCGGAAAAGGCTGGGATGCCGACGATGACGGCATGACCGGCAGGCGCCAACGCCTCGACGATCTGGGCGACGGTCGGACCGGTACCGATGGCGTCGAAGGCATAGTCGACGCCCAGTCCGGTCATCTCCATTACCGTTTTGATCACGTCCTGGCGCTTGGCGTTGATGATGTGGGTGGCGCCGAAGTGCGTCGCGAGCTGCAATTTATTGTCGAGCAGATCGCAGGCGATGATGGTTTTTGCGCCGGCAAGCCGGGCTCCCTGAATGACATTGAGGCCCACCCCTCCGCACCCGACGACGAGCACGCTCGATCCCGCCTCGACCTTGGCGTGACGAATCGCTGCGCCCACGCCGGTGGCGACCGAGCAGCCGATGATCGCGGCATGCGTCCACGGCAAATCCTTGCGTACGGCCACGACCTGCTCGGCCGGGCAGACGGAATACTCAGCGAACGTGCCGATGCGGGCCATGACGTTGAGCGGCTCGCCGTTGAGTTTTACGCGGGTCGAGCCGTCGTGCATGACGAAGCGTGAGGTATCGTTGCGCCCGATGCAGATGACGGAGCGTCCGCGCGCGCAGTAGGGGCAGTGTCCGCAGTTGGGGCGGAACGAAAAGATGACATGATCGCCGACCTTGACGTTAGTGACGCCGGGTCCCGTCTCGACGACTTCGCCGGCGGCCTCGTGGCCCAGAACCATCGGCAGCGGCAGCGGCCAATCGCCAATCATGATGTGCCAGTCCGACATGCACACGCCCGCCGCGCGAACCTTGACGCGCACCTCACCGGCTTTGGGGCCATCCTGCTCGAGCTCCATAATCTCGAGCGGCTTGTTGACAGCGGTGAGGACGGCGGCGCGCGTTTTCATAAGGGTGCTCCTGAGCATTGGTAGGTCGGGTCGGCCCTGAAACTGGGCCGTTGCACGATCACGCGCGGGCCTCGACGTCGAAGGGTCGCGCCAGCCTACGGCCCCTTGCCGATCGACGCCACCGGGACGGCGATGCCGTGCGCAATTTTCAGGCTGGCGTGTCGAGCGTGCGGATCGAGGCCTGACCGTCTTCGCCCCGGGCGCGCAGCTTGACGGCCTGGCCCTTCCAGCGGGTGTCTTGCAGGCGCTTGATCAATGCGGAGACGGCGCGAGGTTCACCGACGGCTTCGATGACCCAGACGTTTGGACCGCCCGCCCAGTCGGCGGCGGTGAGGCTCAAGGGCTTTTGCGCATCGGCAGCCAGCCGTTTGTCGACCTCGTCTGAAACGGTCGCCCAGATGACGACCGCGATGGGCGAGGACATGCCGTTCTCGCGCGAGCGTGCCTCGGCGGTGACGTACTGGTTCCGCGCGATGGCGGGGAGCAGCGTCTGCAATTGCGCGATCGGCAACACCGCGTGGGTTTTGGAGCGCATCAGAACATTGGTGATTTCTCCCAGGCCGGTCGAGATCCGCTTGGACAGGGCTGCGGCCTGGCGGTGCTTTTCTTGCTCCTCCGGTGTCAGTGCAACATCCTCGGCCGTCGGCTGGGATGCAGCGACACGTCCCGTGACGACGTTGGCCTTGGTTGCGGGCGCAGCGGCGAGCGCCGCTGATCCATTCTGGACAGAAATGGATTTGGCGGCAGGAGCCGCTTTTTCGACTGCCGGTGGGGGCGTGGCGACCTTGGGTGTGGGAGCCGGCGGGGCCGCCTTGGCGGCCGGCGCAGGCTCGGGCGCTGGATCAGGCTGACGTGCCGGGGGTGCGGGCGGCGCTGGCGGTGTCGGCTCTTCCTTTTTCTTCTTGAAGAACATGCACGTCCCCTCCCTAGATACGCCGGTTGGTTCCCAACCCGAAAAAACAGGCAGACTGAATGGACCCACAGTGCCCGTTGGCACGCCGCGTTTCAAGCGATCGAAGGCGCTTTGCCGGCAAGCGGGCGTTTTTGGCACAGGTGTGTGCTGCTGAACCCACGCGATACTCCACGATTGCGACGCTGCTCGATCACGGACAAGGTCGGGCTTGGAGAGTCTTGGGACGACCATGAATCCCGACACGACAAAACCCGCGATTGTCGCGGTTCCCTGGGTGGTGGTGACTGGTGCGTCGGAAGGCATCGGGATGCATATTGCCCACCGCTTTGCCGCGTTGGGACGCGACGTCATTCTCATCGCGCGCGGCGAGGATCGCCTCCGCGCCGCCGCCTCGGCTATCGCCGATCGGCATGGCGTGCGAGCCCTACCGGTAGCCCTCGACGTGACGGCGGTCGATGCCGCCGCGCGGATCGCTGGCGCCGCTGATGAGGCTGGAGGGTTCGTCGACGTGTTGGTCAACAATGCCGGCGTCGGCCTGTCTGGCCGATTTGATGACCTGCCGACGGACCGGATTGCCGCCGTGTTGGACCTCAATGTTCGCGCCCTGACGGCCCTGTCCCGGCATTTTCTGCCCGGCATGCGCGCGCGCCGCCGCGGGGGCATTCTCAACATCGCGTCTCTGGCGGGCTACACGCCTGGACCCTGGCAAGCGGTCTATTACGCGAGCAAGGCCTACGTGATTTCACTGAGCGAGGCGCTGGCAACCGAAGTGGCCGCCGATCGGGTGCGCGTTACCGTAATTGTGCCGGGACCTATCGCCACCCGTTTTCACGACAAAATGGGCACGTTAGACAGTTATTATCGGTTTCTGTTACCGATGCCTGGTCCAGAGTCGATCGCCCACGTTGCGGTGTTGGGCTATCGGCTGGGCTTGCGGCTGGTCGTGCCGGACATCTGGGGCCTCGTCATGATACCCTTCTTACGGATTTTACCGCATCGCTTGACGGTGCCGATAGTGGGATGGCTGTTGAGGCCGCGCAGACACGAGGTCGAGGATGCTCGAGGGCCAAGAACGTGAGGAGGATGGCGCTCGACGCGCGCTGCACGTCGTCGTGAGCGAGTCCGGTTCGGTGAAAAAGCCCGTGCTGATCGTCGTGCATCAGATCCACTCCAACCCGGGCCACGTCGGCCAGTGGTTTCGCAGGAATGGTCATCGCCTGGATATTCGCCGCCATTACGATGGCGAGCCCCTGCCCGACACCCTGCGCGATCATTGTGGGGCGGTGATCTTCGGCGGCCCACAAAGCGCCAACGACCGGCTCGCGCATATTCGCCGCGAGATCGACTGGGTGGGCGTCGCCCTGAAAGAGGAAAAACCGTTCCTGGGGATTTGTCTCGGAGCCCAGATGCTGGCGCATCATCTTGGCGCCCGGGTCGATCATTGCCGCCACGGTTCGGTGGAAATCGGCTACCACGATTTGGCCGCGACTTCCCATGGACAGGCCATTGGCGGCATGCCCGACCGCGCGTTTCAGTGGCATCGCGAAGGGTTCGACGTTCCGCACGGGGGCCGCGTGCTCGCGACGGGCAGTGCGGCTTATCCCAACCAGGCGATCGGCTATGGCCCGGCAGCGGTCGGGGTGCAGTTCCACCCGGAGATCACCTATGCCCAGGTGAACCGGTGGTCGGGTGGGAATGCCGTTCGCTTACTGATGAAGGGCGCCAAACCGCGCGCCCAGCACCTCCAAGACCACCTTGTGCACGCAACCCGTGTGCACGGCTGGCTCGACCGATTTCTCTCCCGTTGGGCCCGCGGTCGCTTCCTGTCGGTCTGAGCGGACAAAATGGCGCAATGGTGCACCGCAAGATAAATGTTGCATTGCAGCATGAGCTGATCTATATAGCTCTCCAAGGACATTCGAACCCAGCCAGGAGACACCACCATGACCGATTTTTTCAAGCAACAGACCGAGCAGTTCATGAACGCCGCCAAGGGCGCCAAGATCCCCGAATCCGTGCAGGCTTTCGCCGAAGAAGGCGTCGCCAAATCACGTGAAGCGTTCGGTCGCATCCAGTCGGCCACGCAGGATCAGGTCAAGACCACCGAAGAGGTCCTGCTCGCAACCCAGGCCGGCGCCCGCGTGCTCGGCGCCAAGCTGATCGACAACACCACGTCGAATGCCTACGCCATGTTCGACGCGGCAGCCGCTATTGCTCAAGCAAAGTCGCCGATGGAAGCAGCTCGCCTGCAGGCTGAATTCGTTCAAAAGCAGTTCGCTGCAGCCACCGCGCAGGCCAAGGAACTGTACGACCTGTCGACGCGCGTCACCCATGAGACGCTGGAGACGGTCAATTCGGCCGCCACGAAGTCCTTCGAGCAGGCCCGCAAGAGCGTCTGATCGCCGCCCGGCAAACGCCGATCGTCGAACGTCTACCAACCGTCTCGCACTCGTTGCGGGGCGGTTTTTTTTCGTTCTCGAGCTTGGCCGCCCAACCGATTGGGGCTCGGCATTGCCGCGTCGCTTCGCTATATCGGGAAGAGCGCGTCGCGCCGCGCACGGTCGATGATGTAGGAATTGCGCAAGGAGCAGAACGCATGCCAGGTCGGCTCGATGGGAAAACGGCCTTCTGCACGGCCTCGGGCGCCGGCATCGGCCGCGCAACTGCCTTGGCCTTCGCGCGCGAGGGCGCTCGCGTCATCGCGACCGACATCGACGAAAAAGCGTTAGCTGGCCTCGCCGGGACAGGCATCGCCCAGACACGCCGCCTGGATGCGCGCGACAGTGCGGCGGTCAATGCAGCCGCTACCGAGATCGGCGCCGTCGACATTCTCTTCAATGCGGCTGGCTTCGTGCATCACGGGACTGTGCTCGAGTGTAGCGATGACGATTGGGACTTCTCATTCGACCTCAATGCCAAGTCCATGCTGCGCACGATCCGGGCGTTTCTGCCGGCCATGCGGGCCAACGGGGGCGGCGCCATCGTCAACATCGCCTCCGTCTCGGGCAGTGTGCGCGGCGTGCCCAACCGCTTCATCTATGGCGCGACCAAAGCGGCCGTGATCGGCTTGACCAAATCAGTTGCGGCCGACTTCATTCGTGAGAACGTGCGCTGCAATTGTATTTGCCCCGGCACGGTCCAGTCGCCCTCGCTCGACTCGCGCGTCGCAGCCCTGGCGCGCAGCACGGGTCGCACCGAGGCCGACGTGCGCCAAGGCTTCATCGATCGCCAACCCATGGGCCGCCTGGGCACTGCCGAAGAGGTTGCGGCGATGGCCGTCTATCTCGCGTCCAACGACAGCGCCTTCACGACGGGCCAAGCGTTCATCATCGATGGAGGGTTCGTTCTGTGAAATCGATCCACGACGATCAAATCCCACAAGAAATCGATCCCGGTACGGGCCTCCCGATCGGGACGCGTCTGTCCAATTTATCGCCCGCGCGCCGGCCCGAACGCGTCGTGCTCGAAGGCCATTGGTGCCGGCTCGAGCCGATCGATCCCGCACGTCACGGCAATGATCTCTTCGCCGCATCGACGCCGCCCGACGCCGCGCGACGGTTCCGCTATCTGTTCGATGCCGTCGTCGAGACGCGTGCCGAGCTCGACGACTGGATGGCGAAGGCCGTGGCCAGCGAAGACCCCCTCGTCTTCGCTGTCATCGACACGCGCTCGGGTCGGTGCGAAGGCCGCCAGACCCTGATGCGCATCACGCCCGAGCACCGCTCGATCGAGACCGGCAACATCTATTGGGGTCCCGCTATTTCTCGATCGCAAGTGGCGACCGAAGCCAATTTCCTGTTTGCGAAATACGTGTTCGACACGCTCGGCTATCGTCGGTTCGAATGGAAGTGCGATGCTCTGAACGCGCCGTCGCGCCGGGCGGCCCTGCGCTTCGGCTTCACCTACGAGGGCCATTTTCGGCGCGCGGTGATCAACAAAGGGCGCACGCGCGACACGACGTGGTTCGCCATGATCGATGACGACTGGCCCCGCATCCGGGCGGCTTACGAACGCTGGCTCGACCCATCGAACTTCGACGGGCAGGGCCAGCAGAAGGCGCCGCTGGCGGCTGCAAGCCGGGGCTGACAACAGGCCGGGTCTCGCCGCGGCAGGCGAACCCGGCGCCCGATCACGCCAAATAACATTTCGTAAATCAATCGTTTACTCCGTCTTCGGAAAGACCCCTTAGATTTTGGCGAAGCGAACCCCACATCTGGGGCTGCAGCGCTTTGACCAGGGACGGACCAAAATGAAATTCGTCGATCTCATTGGCGGTGTGGGCACGTTCGGCATCGTTCTGGTCGTCCTCGCGGTCTTCGCGTTGTGGTCGACCGTCAAAATCGTGCCGCAAGGCTATTCCTGGACGATCGAGAGCTTCGGCAAATATACGCGCACCTTGACGCCCGGGCTGCATATTCTGGTGCCGGTGATGGAGCGGATCGGCAACAAGCTGAATATGAAGGAGCAGGTGATCGATATTCCGTCGCAGGATGTGATCACGCGTGATAACGCCCAGGTCAAAGTCGACGGGGTGTCCTTCTATCAGGTGCTGTCCGCCGCCAAGGCCGCCTACGAGGTCGACAATCTCGAGCAGGCGATGGTCAACCTGACGATGACCAACATTCGCACGGTCATGGGGTCGATGGACCTCGACGATCTCCTCTCCAATCGTGACATCATCAACACGAAGCTGCTGCACGTGGTCGACGCCGCGACAGAAGCGTGGGGCGTCAAGGTCACCCGCATCGAGATCAAAGATATCGCGCCACCGCGTGATCTCGTCGAGAGCATGGGCCGCCAGATGAAAGCCGAGCGCGACAAGCGCGCCCAAATCCTCGAGGCCGAGGGCCATCGGCAGGCCGCCATTCTGCAGGCGGAAGGTGAAAAACAGGCCGCCGTTCTGGAAGCC
>JANOKV010000149.1:0-1788 GCA_031419415.1 Hyphomicrobiales bacterium
TTGAGATCGGTAGTGTCAGCTTCTGGGCCTTTGACTGCAACTAAACTTGCCGAGTACAGCCGATTGCTTAGCACGCTTGGCACTACGACATCGAAGACGGCCCGTACCTTTCAGTTTACCAATTTGGCTGCGGAGCAAAGCGGCCTGAAAGGTGTCAATAGCATCTTAATTATGGCTCCTCGACGAACTGAGTGGGTGGGTGCGGCCTGCTTGAGCGGTCGGAGTGCGGCTTGATCCTCATGGCAGAGCGCTTGTCGACGGGACGGACGGCGGTCAAGGACGCGCCCTTGCGCGCCCGTTGAGGGCTTGTCCTTGAGGGCCGGTCGGCGCGGCGGCACACTGGGTGCCAGGATCGATCCCCCACTGTCCCAACGCCTGAGGTGCCCGCATGCGCGACAACGATCTCTTTCAGCTGGCCCTCGGCATCACCTCGCCGTGGTTCGTCGCCTCCAGTGCGTTCGACGCGGCTGGCAAGCGCCTCGACATCAAGCTCGACTTCACGGCCGGCAGCCGCTTTGTCTGTCCCGAGTGCAAGGCCGACGGTTGCCCCGTCCATGACACGGTCGAGAAGACCTGGCGCCATCTCGACTTCTTCCAGCATCAGGCCTTCCTCACGGCGCGCACGCCACGCATCACCTGCGGCACGTGCGGCGTGCGCCTCGTCGCCGTCCCGTGGGCGAGACCCGGCTCGGGCTTCACGCTGCTGTTCGAGGGGTTTGCCATGGCGCTCGCCATTCACCTGCCGATCGCCGTCGCCGCAGGCTTTCTGGGCATCACCGACCAGCGTCTGTGGCGCGTCGTCTTCCACTACGTCGAGGCCGCCGTCGCGCGCATGGATCTCTCGGGCGTCAGCAGAGTCTGCATCGACGAGACCGCTGCAAAACGCGGCCACGACTACATTACCCTGGTCGTCGACATCGACGGGCGGCGTGTCGTGTTCACAGCCGATGGCCGCAGTGCCGACACTGTGCGCCAGTTCGCCGACCATCTCGAAGCCCAGGGCGGCGATGCCAGCCACATCAAGCAAGCCTCGATCGACATGAGCCCGGCCTTCATCTCGGGCGTCACCGAGAACCTGACCGAGGCCGAGATCACCTTCGATCGCTTCCACGTCATGAAGCTGGTCGGCGACGCTGTCGATCAGGTCCGCCGCGCCGAGGTCAAAGCCCGGCCGGAGTTGAAGGGGACCCGCTATGCCTGGACCAAGAACCAGCCAAACCTGACGGCCAAGCAGAGCACTGTTCTGGCAGCACTTAGCACGACCAATCTCAAGACGGCGCGCGCCTGGCGCATGCGGCTCGCCTTCCAAGACATCTACGCCCGCTGGGATCGCGACTATGCTGGGCTGCTGCTCGATCGCTGGATCGGCTGGGCCAAGCGCTCGCGCCTCGAGCCCATGAAGGCCGTGGCCCGCACGATGGACAAGCACCGAAACGGCATCCTGGCCTTCTTCGACAGCCGCATCTCAAACGGCCTGATCGAGGGCATCAACAGCCTCGTCCAGGCAGCCAAGGCCAAGGCGCGCGGCTACCGCAATTCCAAGACATTGAAGGCCGTCACCTACCTCGTCGCCGGCAAATTGGACCTCAAGCTACCCACTTGAAACGTCGGAGAGCCTTCTTCTTGCTCTTGTTGGCTATCGCCTTCATCATTTGGAAGCTGGCCGTGCGCTTGTTGCCCGCAGATGACCGCGATGTTGCGGTTAATGATGGAGTTGTGTCGGGATTCGTATGCGGGGCGGCGGTACTTTTTCTTTCAGCCAAATGGCTTGGGCCGTTACTCAGTGGC
>JANOKV010000150.1:0-3085 GCA_031419415.1 Hyphomicrobiales bacterium
CCGCGCAGCAGACGCCGAGGCGCCGTCGCGGAAAGGTGTCAGGCCAAAGGCCAGACACCGCGCCACCCTTCCCCCAGTCTCCCGGACATCTCGCCCCTCAATACGCCGCCCGCAAAATCTCCATCACCTGGTCGGGGCTCGAGATTGGGCGCGGGTTGGAGTAAGTCCAGTCGTCGAGCATGCAGTTCTTCGCCAGTCGCGGCAGATCGGCCTCATCGACGCCCACCTCGCGCAAGTGACGCGGCATGCCCAGCCCCCGTATGAAGGCATCCACCACCTCGGACGCGGGCTTGCCGGGCTGGCCCATCGCGGTGGCCACCTCGCGCTGACGCTCGCCGTTTACTGGCGCATTGAAATCGAGCACGTACGGCAGCATCACGCACGACGTGTGCCCGTGCGGCACGTTGGCGGAGCCACCCAGGATGTGGCCGATGGCATGGCTTGCGCCCAGACGCGTGCCCGTCACGATGCCCACCATGGAGAGCCATGCCCCCATCATGCAACGCAGCCGCGCCGCGAGATCACTCGGGTCGGCCTTCACGCGCGGCAACCCCGCGCCCAACGCGCGCAGCGCCTGCAACGCCGTGCCGTCGGTATAATCGTTGGCGTCGAGCGACAGCAGCGTCTCGACACCATGATCGACGGCGCGCACGCCGCTCGACAGCCACAGCCATTCGGGCGTGTGCACGGTGACCGCCGGATCGAGAATGACGCTCTCGGGCACAATGCCCGCATGCATGAAACTCTGCTTGAGTTGCAGCCGCTCATCGGTGATGCCCGCGCGCGCATTGAATTCGCCCGCCGACAGCGTCGTCGGCACCGCCACCTGACGCACTTTGGGCGCGCGGAATTCCGGTATCGTGCGCTTGCCATTTTCGACGACGCTGCGAAATCGCTCCATGCCGTCCACGTCGGTCACACCGTGCTCGAGACAGATGGTCACCGCCTTGCCACCATCCGTCACCGACCCACCGCCGAACGTCACGAGCAGATCCGTGCCCGCCTCCCGCGCCGCATTCGCGCACGCCACGACCGCCTCGCGCGGCGAGTGCGCCGGCATGTGATCGTGAATGCCCGCATAGCGCGCGCCCAGCGCCCGCTTCACCTTGGCGACTTCATCCGTTTTCGTGTGCAGCGTGTGGCCCGTGAGCAGAAACACCCGCTTCGCCCCGAGCCGATCCGCCTCCGCCACGATGGCCTCGGCCGCCGGTTTCCCGAACAGCACCCGATTCATCTGCGTGAAGATCATCGTGCCCGACTGCATGGTGTTCCTCCATCCGTTCACGCCCCTCTCTGGCCCAAGGGGCCCGACGCGCGAACCGACAGAGTAAGCCAGCCGTCATCTGCGACGATAGTCGAAGTTTGCGACCACGACCGCCACGCTCGACACCACTTCAGTCGGGCCGCGCCGGGCGCATTCGGACGGACGCGTCCCCTCAGCGGGCCACGCCCGATGATGATGAGCACGACGACTACGCCATCCCCCCATGATGAAGCCAAGGCTCTTGTGGCGGACTGGAGCGCTGGGCTGGGGCGATCGGCTTGTTATTTGTACCAAGGGGTGGTACATTGATACATGGTGGAGCTGCGGAATGATCGTGAGCTTTCGGGATGACTGGTTGCGCGATTTCTTCGTCGGCGACGTTCGATCGAAGAAAATCCCATTTGATCTCGAAAGCCGCCTGTTCCGTAAAATCCAAATGATCGACGACGCGACGACGGATCAGGACTTGCGGGCGCCACCCAGCAACCATTTCGAAAAGCTGCACGGCAATTTGAAGGATTTCCATTCGATCCGCGTCAACAATCAATGGCGGCTCGTCTTCCGGTGGGACGGCGGTCGAGGCGAAGCGACGGGCGTCCATTTGGACGACCATACTTATCGGTGAGGCGAGCCATGTTGATGACGAAGCGCAAGCCGGCGAGCGTCGGTGAAATTCTGACCTTGGAGTTCATGGAGCCAATGGGCCTGACGCAAGCCGCGCTGGCTGAAGCGATGGGCGTGCAACGCAAACACGTCAACGAACTGTGCAACGCGCGTCGCACCGTAACCGCCGCGACGGCCCTCATCCTCGCCCGCGTGTTCGCCAACAGCCCGGATTTCTGGCTGAACGTGCAGCGGCGCAGCGACCTTTGGGAAGCGATGCACTCGCCCCGCGAACGCGAGCGGATCAAACGTGCCCGGCCTCTGACAACGACCGCATGATGCGCGCCCCTCTCTGGCCCAAGGGGCCGGACGCGCGAAACGACAGAGTAAGCCGGCCGTCATCGGGAATAGAAGTCGAAGTTGGACCACGTCCGGCATCGAGCCGTGGACGTCCGCGAACGGTCGCAACCAGACCGTCGTCATCGAGATCGTGGGGAAATCAATTGGCGGAGAGGGAGGGATTCGAACCCCCGATGCCCTTGCGAGCATGCCGCATTTCGAGTGCGGTGCATTCGACCACTCTGCCACCTCTCCATCGACGACGTCGTCGACGCCTTCCACCGCTCGCGCACCTGAGCGCCAGAGCGATGCGACCCGGAAAGTCGCCGACGAGTGAGTGGTCGAACCAGAGACTGTCCAGGATGCGTCGGCGTTCTACGAACCCAGGCCCGCCCTTGCAAGCCCCATTGTCGCCACCCGATCCCCGGCTGAAAGACGGAAGCCTCCCGAAATCAATGTATCGGCGGCCAATGTCGCGGCAATCCCGTTCGACGCTTCGCCGATCGCCCTGCTCCGACTAGCGCCTGTGATTCGTCTCGAGCGGGCCATGAGATCGCCGCTCTCGTCTCCCCACAGGCTCGAGCGATCGCGAAAAACCGCGTTTCGCCGTGACTGCAAATCAACGCATCCGATTCGGACTTTCGACGATGCGTAACCGCTCCACAGTCACGCTTTGCTCACGTTGTGGCGGCTCGACGCCACTATCTTCACGCATGAGCTCGAGCGCGTTAACGGAATATCCTTCACCCTGCTTCGGATTATTTAGCCGCAGCGTGCAATAATTGCTTGCGCCGGGGGGCGATAGGCCCCATATGCGCCGTCGCCGTTCGTTCGACTGCCCTGAAGGTCAAGGACATTCCCCAAACCCCAAAGGTAAGG
>JANOKV010000151.1:0-5016 GCA_031419415.1 Hyphomicrobiales bacterium
GGCAAGCGGTGCACCGGCGTGCACTATGACCGACAGGGTTTACGGCAGACGGTGACGGCGCGGCGCGAGGTGATCGTGTCGTCGGGAAGCGTCAACTCTCCGCACCTGCTGCAGGTATCGGGGATCGGGCCGGCGGCGCACTTGAAATCGATCGGCGTCGACGTGGTGCACGATCTACCGGGCGTGGGCGGTAATTTGTCTGACCACTATGCGACGCGCATTTCTCATCGTGTGAAAAACGCCGTGTCGATCAACGAATTAGCGCGGGGTGCAAAACTCGTCGGCGAGGTCGCGAAGTTCTTCGTCACCGGGCGCGGCGCGCTCACGTTCGGGGTGTCGAGCGCGCAGTGCTTCACGCGCAGCCGCGAGGGTGTCGAGGCGCCTGATATCCAGTTGCTGTTTTCACCCGCGAGTTACGATCCCACGAAATTCGGCGAACTCGAGCGCAAGCCGGGCGTGACCATCGCGGTTTCGATTGCCCGGCCTCGCAGTCGGGGCACGATCATGGCAACCTCGCCCGACCCGTTCGAGCGGCCGGTGATCAATCCGAACTATCTGGCGGACCCCGATGACATCCGCGTGGCGCTCGCGGGGCTGGCGCAGGCGCGCAAAATCTTCGCTCAACCCGCGTTCGCGCAAAACTCCGATGGCGAGATTTGTCCTGGTCCCCAAGCCCAGAGCGAGTCGGCCTTGACCGATTATGTGCGCGCCACCGGCACGACGATCTATCACCCGGTCGGCACTTGCAAAATGGGCGACGACCCGTCAGCCGTCGTCGATTCCCGGCTGCGCGTGCGCGGTCTGACCGGTTTGCGCGTCATCGACGCTTCGATCATGCCGGCGGTGACGACGGGCAACACCAACGCACCGACGATCATGATCGCCGAGAAGGGCGCTTCGATGGTGCTCGAGGATGCGCGGGCGGGGTGAAGGGGAGTTTGGTCGGACAGGACAGGGGCACCGATACGCGCTATTTCTGCATACGTGTGCGGTGCATTCCTAATGGCTTGTCGCCGCTCCTCACCGCGTCGTATCGTTGGCTCGGCTCTGCGTTGGGTCGACCCGGCTGGGCGCAGTCGCACGAGGAGGAACCCATGAAACTTTCACGTCGTCACTTGGGCCTTGCTGCCGCCGGTGCGGCTCTGGCTCCCGTCGTTGCAGGTACGGCTGTGCTCGCCAACGGTGACGGGCCCGCCATCACGGCCAACATCGAGACGTTCCGGACGGCAATGTTCAGCAAGGATACGGCCAAACTCGCCGAACTCGTGTCCGACAATCTCAACTATGGACACTCCGCCGGTGTGATCGAAAACAAGGACGAGTTCCTCAAGGCGGTTGCTGCACGCAAGGCGACCATGAAGAAGCTCGAGTATTCCGACATCAAGGTTCAGGTGAACGGTAACGCGGCCATCGCCCGCCACATCTGGGAATCGGAGAACGAACTCGACGGCAAGACAACACAGACCCGGATCGGCGTGATCCAGGTCTGGCAGAAGGAAGCGGATGGCAAGTGGAAGATCTACGCGCGCCAAGCCCATATCTTCCCACCGAAGACCTGAAAAAAAAGCTCCTCTCCCGGCCACTTCCGGCGGTCGGGGGCTCTGCCGCCGGCGAAATCTGCCCCGGCCTGCAGGCCAACAGCGAGGCAGCTCTGTCAGATGACGTGCGCGCGGCGGGCACGACGATTTATCACCCAGTCGGCACTTGCAAAATGGGCGACGGCCCGTCAGCCGTGGTCGATCCCCGCCTGCGCGTGCGCGGCCTGACCGGTTTGCGCGTCATCGACGCCTCGATCATGCCGGCGGTGACGACGGGCAACACCAACGCGCCGGCGATCATGATCGCCGAGAAGGGGGCTTCGATGGTGCTCGTGGATGCGAAGGTGGGGTGAGGGGTGAGGCGACAATGGACAGGTTGAAGCTCGTTAACCTTTGTGAATCTATGTTTGCAGGACGCAATTTTGATTCGAGCATGCAACGTGAACCAGATTGGCGTCACCGCTGAGGTCTACAAGGCAGGTGCAGACCTCAGCGATTGGGTTGTCTGGGCTCAAGACCCAGATGATCCAGGAGGCTTACTCATCACCACTTTTGCTGGAGCCGACGCGGAAATGCGTGCTCTGGAGTACGCGGCCATGAAGTTTGACGGATTTCTGCGGCATGAGCCGGATCAACAACAGTGTCGATCCAATCGACGGACTTCTGTTCCCGCTGGCCGGTTACCCAGCCGCGGTGCCATTCTCCATCTTGTGAAGTAAGGAGTTGGAGGTCTTCGACAAGAAAGTCTCTCCAAGTCGGAATTTGTTCCGGCTTGGATGAGCTACCCTCAAATTGCCAGCAGAGGACTTTCCAAAGTCCTTTCTTGGTGCCCAGAATATGAGCGCAACACATGCGGTCATGCCCGTCGTAAGTCGCGCAGAACTGCTTCAGTCCAGTGATAGACGCCCTAAGCAGGGCAATCTTGTCGTCCAACGTGTGAATCATATTGGTCTTCCTTTTGGATAAAGAAGACCGGGCACTTGCTACAAGGGCCGCTAGCTGATTGGCTGAGCGGAACGATTTGCGAGGCTCCCGGCCATGAGAGGGGGACTCGTTGGCGACTGTCGGGGATCAGAGCCCGGCAGTCGCCCTACATCAGGTACGCATCAGGAACTCCATTGCGATTCTGAACGTCAGTCAAGAGGGGTGCCGGGTTTCGGGCTGCCAAGATCTGATATTTGTTTCTGGTGTTTGACACGTTCGATCGCCCCGATCTCATCGTCCTGGCCGCGAAGGCGGCCATCCACAATGATTTGGCTCGATGGGAACGGTCGCATGTAGCACGACTTCGATCGGCGTCGAGACGATCAATCGCGGCTCGAGCTCTGCGAAGTTTTCCCTACACCCCCCGCACCACGCCCCGCCAAGCCCCCACCTCCGGCCGCTCGAGCCCCAAATTCTCGCGCAGCGTCTTGCCCTTGTAGTCCTTCTGAAACAGCCCTCGCCGTTGCAGCTCGGGCACGACGTGGGTCACGAAATCTTCGTAGGTGCCGGGCACGCAAGTGGCGCTGATGACGAAGGCGTCGCAGCCCGGCGCCGTGAACAGTTCCTCGAACTTGTCGGCGACCTCTTTGGGGCCGCCCACCCAGGGATTGTGCAACTGGCCACGCCCGCTGATCCGAATGAAATCGCGCGTCGAAGGCATTTTGCCGCCCGTGCCCGCCATCACGCGATCGCGGATCGTGTGGAGCCCTGTGATGCTCTCCAGTTCGTCACGCGTGAAGGGCTCATCGAGCGGTTTTGATCCGAAGTCGAAGTTCAATGCCTCCGACAACAGCATCAGGCTGTCGATCTCGAGGGGCAGCTTCTCGGTCAGCGCTTTCTTGTCCTCGGCTTCGGCTTTCGTCGCCGCGACGATCGGATGGCACAGGGCGGCGATCAGCATGCCGGCGGGATCGCGGCCGGTTGCGGCGCACTTCGTTTTCAGTTCTGCATAGTTCTTTTTCGACTGCTCGACGCCGACATTGTAGGTGAAGATCAGTTCGCCCCATTCGGCGGAGAAGCGCTTGCCCCGACCCGACTGTCCCGCCTGGATGATGACGGGATGGCCTTGCGCGGAGCGCGGCACGGTGAACGGGCCACGGGATGTGAAGTGGGCGCCGGTGTGATCGAGACGGTGCACCTTGGCGGGGTCGGCGAAGCGCCCCGAGGCCTTGTCGATGATCAGCGCGTCATCACCCCAGGTATCCCAATGTCCAAGAACCACCTGCATGAACTCGTCGGCCATCTCGTAGCGGTCGTCGTGACCAACCACCTCGCTGCGGCCCATGTTGCGGGCTTCGGTGTCGTTGAGCGAGGTCACGACATTCCAGGCGGCGCGACCGTTGCTCATCAAATCGAGCGTCGAGAACGCGCGGGCGACGTGGAAGGGCTCGTAATAGGTGGTCGAGTAGGTCACGCCGAGCCCCAAGCGTTCCGTCGCCATGCCCATAGCCATCATGCAGGCCATCGGGTCCATTTTCACGCAACGAATGCCGTGCGCCACGGCATCTTCGAATTTGCCGCTCTGGAATTCCGGCATCCCCAAGCGATCATCGAAAAAAGCCAAATGGAATTTGCCGGCCTCGAGCACCCGGCCGATGTGGCGATAGAAGTCGGCCGACATGAAATCCGTGCGCGAGTCCGGGTGCCGCCAGGAGGCGGCAAAGTTGGAGCAGTTCTGCGCTTGCAGGAATCCGATCAGCGCCATCTGCCGCATGCCGCGTTCTCCACGTGTTCGCACGGTGTCGCGTGCGCGCCTTTGATTTCGACCGATCCGTGTCTTAGGACAGCAGCGCGGGGTTTGCCACTGGTGATCGTGCCCCTCGAGTGATCGGTGGAGCGGGGGATGACCGTCATGATGCCCTATTGGGAAGTCCACGACCGGGGGCATGGCCCCCATATCCTGATGGTTCACGGGTTCCTGTCTAGCCGGGCCCAATGGCGCGCCAATCTCGATGCGCTGACCCAATTCTCCCGGCCGGTGCTGGTCGAACTCTTGGGGCACGGGCGGTCGCCATCGCCAGAAGATCCGAGCGTCTACGCGGTTTCGGCCTACATGCAGGCCTTCGAGGCCATCCGCCAGGACTTGGGAGCGGAGCGGTGGCTGATTTGTGGGCAATCGTTCGGCGCGGGCCTCGCGATCCAGTATGCGCTCGAGTATCCCGAGCGCACGATGGGTTTGGTGTTCACCAATTCGAATTCGGCGCTGTCGGCGCCCAACGATCCGGAGCGCGCAGCCTCCCAGGACGAGCGCGCGCGGGCGATAACAGCGGGTGGCAAGCAGGCGCTCTGGGACCTGCGGATCCACCCGCGCAACGCCAAGCGGTTTCCCGAGGAGATCAAGGCCGAACTGGTCGCCGATGCCGACATGCTGGCGCCGGAAGGCATCCTCCGGTCGATCGCTTGGACGTCGCCCGACTTGGCGTTGGCGCACCGGCTGCGCGACATTTCGGTGCCGACATTGTTCGTCAATGGCGTCTGGGAGAAGCGCTTCCAA
>JANOKV010000152.1:0-2147 GCA_031419415.1 Hyphomicrobiales bacterium
GCCGATGCCGACATGCTGGCGCCGGAAGGCATCCTCCGGTCGATCGCTTGGACGTCGCCCGACTTGGCGTTGGCGCACCGGCTGCGCGACATTTCGGTGCCGACATTGTTCGTCAATGGCGTCTGGGAGAAGCGCTTCCAACCCTTGCGGGACAAGATTGCGGCCGGCATTCCCGGCGTGATCGTTGCCGACTACCCGGGCGGACACTCGATCAACATCGAAGCAGCCGTAGGCTTCGAGCAGTCGGTTCGGTCGTTCGTGGCGGGTTTGTCGGGGTGATGTCGTCCGTCGCCGGCAAGCTCCGAGCGCGCGACGACGTCTTCACGCGTGTCCCGCTTCGCTGACGAGGTGGGACATATCCACGCCGATCTTGGACAGCGCGCGGGGATATTTCAAATCGAGATCGGCGCCGAAGATCAGGTCTCTGTCGGCATTGCAATGCAGCCAGCCATTGGCCTGTATTTCAGCTTCCAGTTGTCCCGGCCCCCATCCCGAATACCCCAGCGCCAAGAGCGCGTGTTTGGGTCCAGCTCCGCGCGCGAGCGCCTTCAGGATATCGACCGTCGCGGTGAGGCACACGCCGTCGTCGATCGCCAGAGTTGCGGTGTCGACGAAGTATTCGTTGCTGTGGAGGACGAAGCCGCGTTCTGCCGATACGGGGCCGCCGATGTGCACCGTCATCTCCGGAGTGATCGGCAGGCGCGGTTCGGTGCTGGTGCGGGCAATCTTCAACTCGACCAGGAGATCAGTAAACGAGACGTTGGTGGCGCGCTGATTGACGATCAGTCCCATCGCGCCCTTGTCGGAATGCGAACACATGTAGATGACGGAGCGGTGGAACCGCTTGTCGGACATGGCAGGCATCGCGATCAGCATCTGGCCATCCAGATAGCTGGCGTCGGCGCCTTTGCGTTGTCGGCGGTTCTTTGACATGACCCTAAAATAGCTTTAGCCGGAGGGAACCGAAAGTTACGAATTCGACGCGTATGGCGCAGGAGGCCCTGCGTCGACCCTTTTCGCATCACAATATTGGCGACAAAGGGGTGAATTCCGCGTCAAGGACCAGGAAGTGACCCATGTCTAGGTTGGCTCGGCTGCTGATTTGGCTGGTCACGCTCGCCGCCGCGAGCGGGGCGGTGATCTCGCCGGTCGAGGCGGTCGATGAGCCGCCTCTCGTCTCGGCGTGGGCCGCCGACCACGCCTCCAGAGCGCGCCTGCTCGGCGGTCATATGGCGCGATCCGAACCCACACCGGCCCTGCTTGCAGGCCTCGAGATCACGCTCGATGACGGCTGGAAAACGTATTGGCGCCATCCGGGCGCCTCGGGCGTGCCGCCACGGTTCGACTGGTCCAAATCGGACAATCTGGCGGGCGCAGTCGTGCTGTATCCCGCGCCACAGCGCTATTCGGAGGCCGACGGCGAAACGATCGGCTACAAGAAGCGCGTGGTGTTTCCCATAGAGCTCACCCCGAAGGACCCCACGCGTCCGATAACACTGCATCTGGACCTCGAGTACGGTGCGTGCCGCGAGGTATGTATTCCCGTCCAAGCCGTTTTGATGTTGAAGATACCCATCGAGGTGTCGACCAAAGCCGGCGACGACGTCTTGACCCGGGCGCTGGAAAAGGTGCCGCGCGCCGACGTCACCGAGCGCGATCCTAAAGTGGACCGCGTTCGCGTCGAGCTGGCCGGCGCCAAGCCGCAGATCATGATCGATGTGGCGGTTCCCGGTGGAGCAAAATCGGCCGATGCGTTTCTCGAGGCGCCCGAAGGCTTGTGGATCCCGATGACGCAGCGCGTGGCGGGGCGACCAGCGGGCAAAGCCCGGTTCATTGTGGATCTGGCGGACGGCGCTGATCTGGGCGACTTGAAGGGAAAGACCATCCGCTTGACGCTCGTGTCCGACAGTGGCCAGTCGGAGTCGACGTTCGTGTTCGAGTAGACCAGGGGCCGTCGATCAGCCGCTGGCGATGAGATCCAGCCAGGCGTCTTCGGTAAGAATGGTCACGCCCAGCTCGCGAGCCTTGTCGAGCTTGGAGCCCGCGTCAGCGCCCGCGATGACATAGTCGGTCCGCTTCGATACCGAACCCGCCACTTTCGCGCCGAGCCGTTCGGCCTGGGCCTTGGCCTCGCTGCGGCCGAGCCG
>JANOKV010000153.1:0-3023 GCA_031419415.1 Hyphomicrobiales bacterium
GTGCGGATGGGCACTACCTACGGCGCGATGATCCGCGCGGTCACCCACCACGACGTGTCCGCAGCCGACATCGATGCAACTGCCAAAGTTCTGGCAGAGGCGGTCGCCGCGCTGAAACAGTAACCCGGCGGTTTAATAGTCGATCGTCATACTAACGACTGGGCTCGCCGGCATCGATCTGGGCGAGTTCAATTCCTCGTCCATCGCGCGCAAAGGCGGCAACGGCCACGATTGTTTCCGGGCTGGGGCGCACCTCGCATAATGACCAATCGTGCGGCGCTCCACCGTCACCACTGATACGCAGCACGCGTGCAGACTCGTTTTGCGCAATCGACACATCGAACGACGCCAAGTTCATCGAGAACCCGACGCCGAGGGCCTTGAGAACGGCTTCCTTCCGCGTCCAACACCGAAAAAAGCCATCGAGCCACTGATCCGACGGCAGCGCCTCGAGTGCAGCGACCTCTGCAGCACTGAAAAAGCGCCGGGCCAGGCCCCGTTCGACCGGCCGAATGCGTTCGATATCGACACCCACGTCCACGCTGCGCGACACGGCCAGAACGGCCCTGTTGCCCGAATGCGAAAGATTGAAGAAGGGCGCCGGGCCGTCCATAACCAGCCGCGGCTTGCCGTGCTTGGCATAGGCGAACCGAAGATCGGCGGCTGGTTGCTCGACGTAATCGGCCAGGACTTCGCGCATGCGACCACGCCCAACCACGAAGTTCGCGCCATCCTCGGGAACGACGAAACGGCCAGCCCTGTCACGTTCGTCCAGCGTCAAATGACGCTCGAGCACCGCGCCCACGTCCGCATCGACATCGAGTGAGAACTGATGAAGGTCAATCCGGTGTTTCGCCGTCTGCATAGGCGCGATCGTTTTCCATTACCTCCATCATCCCGGAAACGTGAGACCGCAGGCCGAGCGTTGTCCGGGATCCAGCACAGAATGCGTGCGCAGCATTCAGCATCGTGCCCTTCGGGCGCTCTTTACGCTGGGTCCCGGCGCTCGTCGCGGCATAGAGGCCGCTCCGAGGCCAGGATGACGGGAAGAATTCACTTGATCGGTGAGAACGGAGCCGCCAGCAGAATTTTCGTCTCTTGGCTTACCGTCGGGCTCGGCGGCGGGGGTGGCCAGATGCCTTTTTCCATCGCCGACTTGCGCACGGCAACGCGCTCATCGAGGCTCTTGTAGGCCCAGATGTGCACCCATTGGTTGAGCCCGCCGATTTCGGACGTGAAGACGCCGATCAGCGGCGACAGCTTCAAGCGATTGGGCAGATGCTTTTCCCAGTTGGCCGCCATTTCGGGCGTACCGCCAGCGCGCAACGTGTAGGACCGCATCTCGAAGTAAGGACCGTGATTGGACGGGTCGAGTTTGGGCGAAAACGGCAGCGGTTGGAGAATTTCCGAACGCATATCGGTGATGAATTCGCTCGTCTTCGGCGGCCAGATGCCGGCCTTGACCGCGGCGGCGCGCTTTTCGGCGCGCTCGTTCAGATCTTTGTAGCCCCAGACGTGGATGACCTGGTTGAGCGGGCCGATTTCCGTCGTCCAGAATGCGGTGAGCGGCGAAAACTCCAGGCGCTTTGGCAGTGCCTCGCCGAAGCGTTTCAGGAACTCGGGCTGAGTGCGCGGTTGCAGCGTATAGGTGCGAAATTCGTAGATCATGGTCGGTCCTCCGAAAAGATGATGCCCGAACCTAGCAGATGGAGCGGCGGTGTCGCCTGCCATATCTGCCAGGCCGAACGCCCTACTCCATTTTGATGTCCGCGGCTTTGATGACCTTTGCCGTCTGCTTGGAATCTTCTTCGAGATGCTGGGCGATTTCGGACAGCGTCTGCGGTGTCAGAACGGCACTGACGAGAGCGAGCCGCGCCTGCATCTCCGCCGTCTTGCCGATCTCGATGAGCTTTGCATTGAAGCGCTCGAGGACCTCGCGCGGGATGCTGCTCGAGCCGTAGATGCCGAACCACGATCCGCCATCCGTGCCGGGGTAGCCCAATTCCGTCAACGTCGGCACGTCGGGAAATTCAGCGATGCGCTTGGGATGATTGACGTTGAGCAGCGTCAGCTTGCCAGCGCGCACGTGCGGGATGCTCGAGGACTCGTTCATCATCTGGATGGCGCCGGTCAGGATGTCGTTCAGGGTATCGGCGCCCCCCCGATAGGGAACGTGCAGCACATCGATACCCGTCGCGAGCCTGAGTAGTTCCAACCGCAGATGCGGCGCCGTCGCCGTGCCAGACGAGCCGAATGCGAGTTTTCCAGGGTGCTTGCGCGCGTAGTCGACCATCTCCTGGAACGTCTTCAAGCCGGTCGAGGGATTGACCACGAACCCAGTGATGGCGTCACCGACACGGCCGACCGGCACGAATGATTTCGGGTCATAGGGAACTTTGCGCACCATGGGCAGCGTGACGAGTGCGGTGCTGGTCCCGAGCAGAAAGGTATAACCATCGGGCGGCGCCTTCGCGACGGCTTCCGCGCCGATCATGCCCGACGCCCCGCCCCGGTTCTCGACGATGAACTGCTGGCCGAATTCCTGGGTCAGCTTTTCCGCCCAAGGCCGCGCCACCAGATCGGTCGATCCCCCCGGCGCGAACGGCACGACGAGCTTCACCGGGCGCTCTGGCCATTTTGTCTGGGCGCGCAGAATAGACGGCGCAGCGATCAGCGCTCCTGTCGTCCCGATGATGAAATCCCGACGTCGCATAAACACCCCCCTTTTTCGAATCCACTCGGTCGATGCCGATCGAAAATCCTCGGTTTCCTGGGCTAACACGCCGGCATCGGTCAAGGCGGCGGCGCTGTCGTGCGCCATTCACTCGCGACCGACAGCGCCGCATCGATCACGCGGGCGACGTTGGGGCGGCACACACCGCAGTTGGTCCCCGCCCGCGTCTTTTCGCTGACCATGGCCATGCTCGAGCAGCCCGCCCGCACGGCATCGACGATGTCATTGCGCCCGACATCGCAGCAGAAGCACACCGTCGGTCCGCGTGGAGATAAAACACCACTGGGTC
>JANOKV010000154.1:0-7533 GCA_031419415.1 Hyphomicrobiales bacterium
GCGGGGTTGGCGGAGAAAGGGGGGGCGGGGCCGGACGGAAGCGGATCAGCGGTCGAAGGGGCGGCGGGCGTCGACGGTGACGTTGAGGACGCGGCCTTGGCCGTCGCGCACGACGAGACGATAGGTGTAGACGTCCGCCTCATGACACAACGTGATGCGCACGAGTTCGCCCACAACGTGGCGACGCGCGAGGTCGTGGACGTTACGAGCGGTCGTCAGTTGTTCCCGCTCGACGACCGGAGCCGCGTCCGACCAGTCGACGAAACAGGTGGCGACCGTCGGCGGGGCCGCACGAGCCGGGGCCGTGGCGGCTGCCAGGGCGGTCATGAAGACAATCAGACGTGTGCGAAAGGACATCGGGGGCTCCTGATCGTCTTTTTGACAGAGCCGAGCTGAACCCCGCGTGAACCGCAGGGACGTTTCGCTAGGGAACAGATCGCTTCCGTCAGAGGCGCAGGGTCACGGGGCGGCGCACGATCGCGGTCGAGGCGCGCAGGCGGCCGACGATGGTCAGGATGGTGCCTACGAGACCGCCGATGGCCTGAAGAAGCGTGACGACGTCGCTGCCCAGGCGCTGGACCAGATCGATCGGCAGGTCGATGCCCAGTGCGGCAAAGAGGGCCGGCGCAACGGTGGTGACGGCGGTGAGCACCGTGCCCCAGATGGTCAGCGAACCGCCCCACCATTTGGTCGGCGTCGCCGAGCCTGCGGGCTTGCCGAAGGCGTGGTCGCTAAAAATCGGTGCGTCGGACATGGGTCGGTTTCCTTGTGGGGGGGTGGACGAGATTGGGGGTGTCGGGGGTCCATTCGGGTGGGGGTTCCGGATGAGCGCGATCGCCTGCGCCAGGCCCGCGTCGCTGCGCGTCAACCACCCGCGACCGAAGCGCCAGAACGTGGCGAGTGATCGATAGCGGACGCGGCGCAGGTCGGCGTAGCGCTCGAGAGTTGTGGCGAGTGGGAGGGTGTTTGCCGCGCGGCGGGTGAGGGGGCCGATCTCGCCGTCGATGTCGACGCCCAGGGCCTCTTGCAACATGCGAATGGCCGAGCCGACACCCATGTTGACCGCCACGTCGAAGTGAAAGTGCGCCAACGCGGCGGGCAGTTCTGGGCAATGGGCCGGCATCCAGTACCGCTCGCGGTAGATGAGCGCGACGAGCCGATCCGGGATGCCGCGCAGGTCGGCGACGAGGCGTGCACGGTTCGCGGCCGTAATCTCGACGCCGCGTTCGCGTGCGAACGTGGCCAGCGTGATGCCTTTGTTGGTGGGGCCGCCGGGATCGAACGGGTCGTCGCTCCAACCGCCTTCGAAGACGAGCACCATGGCGAGGGCAGCGGCAAAGCGCGGTGCGTCGTCGGTCGGGGCGCTGGCGGATGCGGTGGCTATTTCGGTGGGTGACGAAAGACGCCAGCCGAGCACACGGCGACGGTCGAAAGCTTCGACGGTGACGGCGTTCGATTGGTTGCCGCCGAGGAGATAGACGTGGTCATGCGTCGAGCCCACGAGAAAGCCCACATGGCCGAGCGCGGGATCACGACCGCGCGAAAGAACAACGATCGCGCCGAACGAGGGTGCAGAGGCTTCGACGCCCCAGTCGAGATAGGAGCGGGCGGCGAGCGAGCGCGTACTGCGCAGGCCAGTCCGTTCGAGGCACGCGCCGACGAAGGCTGCGCACCAGGGGGTCTCGTCGTCTTGGACGTTCGCATGGCCGACGCGACGGAAATAATCGACGATGCGGGGATTGTCGGAGCGGCCGGGTGTTTCGGAAACATGGAGGTCGGCCCAGGCAAACGGCATCCAGGGTGGGGCATTCATGGGGCACTCATGGGGTGGAAAGAACACAATGATCGCCGGCCCGCGCGTCAGACCACGGCCTCGCGGGGCGTCCCGCGACCCAGGGCGCCGAGCTGGAAGACGCGGATGGTGAGGGCCGCCTGCGGCGCGCCGAAATCAGCCGTCTGCTGGGCCGCGGTGTAAATGGCGCTCGGCGCAACCGAGGCGAGCGTGCGAACGACAGTGACGCCGGAAAGAATGTCGATCTCGTAGCGTTCCGATTCTTCGGCGAGCGGCACTTCGGTCGCGACCCAGCTATCGCCGCCGATGCGCGTGCGACGGACCCAGGTGAGGGCCAGGTCGCCACCGGAGCGTCGGCCACGGATATGGACCGGCGAGAGCGGTCGCAGACCAACGCCTGAGAAGGCGTGCGTGGCGCTCGAGTAGGAGGCGTCACCCAAATCGCGATTGGCGGGGCCATAACGCCAATCGAAGGCAAGGCCGATCTGATTGCGCGACAGCGAAACGACTTCCACGGCTTCATCGAGAAGAACGAACCGCGCGCCCGCAGGAAGGCTCGCCGCAATCGCAGGCTCGGTGCCGGCTTGGCCCCGCAGGAGGCCGGACAGTTCGTACGTCGCGGGTGCGACCAGTGCCGCCTGTTCGAATTGAAGCACCTCCCAACTTCCGGTCGCTGTCCGCACGGCGGCGGCGTTCGCACCACCCAGCAGGCCAAGTGACGTGGTCGTCTCGAGCAATCCAAGATCCAGACGCACGATCAGGCGACCGGCTCGGTCCAACCGCGACTCGACGCCGGCTGCGAGCGTGGCGAGCGTGACCCCCGTGACGGCGGGACGACGCGCCGTGGCCGCGAGGGTGAAGCCCGATGTTTCCGGCGAGCGGTAGAACGCGACGCCGCCGGGCCAGGGCGCTTTTGCGGCCGCGATCCAGCCGGCCTCAGGAGGTTCGACGCCGCTGAGCAGAGGCAGATCGAGAAAAAACCCCAAGGCAGGTCCAGCAGAGATGTCGACGGACCCTGTGGCTGGTCGCAGCACGCCGTCGCCACCGCCATAGATCGCTGGATCGATCGTCAGCGCTTCGATGTCACGGGCCCCGTGTTCTCCTACGGCGGTGATGCGCAGAACGCGCGATCGACCGGCATGCTGGAGGGTCACGAGATCGCCGGGCTCGAGCGAGAGCCGGCTCGGGGGAAGTTGCAACGCCACACGATCGCGGGCAGCCCAGGCCTCGAACAGCCAGGTGTCGGCCATGCGACCGGCGTGCTCCGCATCCATGACAAGGGCGATTTCGGCCTGCGCCGTGCGGCCACTCGCACCGACGAGACGGCGGGATTCGGCAACGCCTTGGCGATAGTCGTTGTCGGCCGACGCATAGACGAGGCGCGCGGAGGCAGGCAGATCGGTTTCCTGGGCGCGCGTGAGCGAGAGGAGGTCACTGCCCCGCTTTGTTTCGACGAGGTCGTCGGGCACGAGGGTCGCGACCGATGCGGACTGGCCGCGTGGGCGAAAGCGTATGACGCCCTCGCTCTCCACAGCATCGAAGAAGCAGGCGAGTTCCAAAGGCTGGAGCGCATCGCGCGCCGACATGACGCGATCGATGACATAACCCGAGACAGACTGGTCGAGCCGCGACGTGTCGTGGGCCGTGAATTCCCAGTCGTCGAGCACGCTGGCGACGACGGCCGACAGCGGTTGGGCCGCAACGCGTCCGGTGATCCAGTGGCCCAGTCGCCAGTTCGGCCCATCGCCCCAGACGGTATTGTTGGAGGGGAATGCGGGCCACGGCCGCGCGTCCCAGGCGTAGACGTGCACGTGATCGAGATCGAGCATGCGCCCGCCGTAGACGCTCGACACGGGGTTCGCGCCGGCGAAATACGCGGAATGGGATGGGTCGAAGGCTTGCAGGAACGCCTGCAGGTAGCGGCGCTGCATCAGGTCATCGCGGGTGCCGCGCGAATAGTAGGGCAGAAACGACTCGCTGCTCTTGGGGTCGATGAAGACGTTGGGTTGGTTGGCGCCCTTGTCGACGGCCGGACAGCCCAATTCGGTGAGCCAGACGGGTTTGGATTGTGGAACCCACGCCGTCGGCGTCGCGCTTTCGATGCCGCCGGGCCGATTGTAGTGCGCGGTTCCCCACCAGGAGCGCAGATCTTTAGGCCGAAACACCCACGGTTTGCCTGCGCCATCCGTGATCGGCGTGCGCACTTGGGCGTCGCGATCGGCTTGGCTCGCGTAATACCAATCGTAGCCCTCGCCCGCAAAGAGGTTCGATGTCAGGTAAGCCGGATCGTGGATCGAGCGCGCGCCGGCCAGCTTGTCGAGATGATCGTTGCCGTCGCGCCAATCGGCGAGCGGCCAGTAGCAGTCGATCGCGACGGCATCGATGGCGGGCGACGCCCAGAGGGGATCGAGGTGGAACATGACATCGCCGCTACCGTCGCTCGGTTGATGGCCGAAGTATTCGGACCAGTCGGCGGCGTAGGTGACTTTCGTGGCAGATCCCAGAACCGCTTTGACGTCGGCGGCAAGTGCAGCCAAAGCCGTGACGAAGGGGTAGGTGGCTGCGCCCGAGCGCACCCACGTCAATCCGCGCAGTTCCGAGCCGATGAGGAAGGCGTCGACGCCACCGGCCGCTACTGCGAGGTGCGCGTAGTGCAGCACCATGCGCCGCAACGACCACTCGGGTGGACCGCTGTAGACGACGGTTTCGCCGACCACAGAAAAGTGTGCGGGCGCCGCGGTTCCGATGAAGGGCGCAAGTTGGGTCGCAGCGGCGGCGGTTTTGTCGGGTGAGCCGGAACGGCCAGGCGCCGGCGACACGGTGATGCGACCGCGCCAGGGAAAAGCGGGTTGGGTGGTTGCGGACGAGTAAGGGTCGGGCAACGTGTTGCCCGATGGAATGTCCATCAGGATGAAGGGCGTCAGCGTGACGGTGTGGCCGCGCGCGCGCAAATCACGAAGTGCAGCGATGACGGTTTGATCGGACGGTGTGCCGCCGTAGACGGCGCGATCATCGACTTGGCTGACCAGGGGGGCTGTGGCGCGGGTCAGGCCAGCGACACCCCAGGTGAGGGGCGTGCTGATCTTGTCGGTGGTGTCGACGGCGGGCCGCACGAGACAATTGGCGGCGCGCAGATCAGAGCCGAACCAACTGACGACCAGCGAGGTCGAGCGCGCATTGGGAAGCTGCTCGTCGAGCTGATCGAGAGACACCTCCCAATCGGTGCCACCCGCCAACGTGTGCGTGTTCTCGGCTTCGCTGCGGGCGAGACCGACACTGCGCACGACCGGCGTGATGGCGTAGACGAATTCGCCCGAGCCCGGGATCATGACGACACCGCGCACGTCCGTTTCGAAGCTATCAACGGAGCGATAGACCTCGAAAGACAGCTGCGGCAGGCGGTTACCGAAATCGGCCAGGGCCATGCGCTCGAAGACGACGTAAGCCGTGCCGCGATAGGCGGGAGCAGCGTCCGCGCCTTCGATGGCGGAAATCAAACTGTCGGGAGCTTGGGTCTCGGTCCCTTTGTGGAGACGCCACACGTGGCGCGTGAGATCGAGCTCCGCGCCATTGGCCCAAACGCGACCCAAGCTCGTGACCGTTCCTTCACAAAGCGCGACGGCGACGTTGGCGTAGTAGGAAAAGTCGGTGCGCGACGCTGTACTGGCGCTGGCACTGCTGCTGCTGCTGAAGGGAGACCCCTTGCCCGACCCGCTGCTGCTGCCCGAGGTGACAGCGACTTCTTCGAGTGGCGTTGCCCAGATGATTTGGCCCCCGAGACGGGCGCGGCCATAGAGGCGCGGAACGGGAGCACCCTCGGTCGACGTGGTGACCTTGAGATCGGAGAGGCGTGGGCCGATGGTAGTGCGCGCCTGTCCGCTGGGGGCCAAGAGGGCCTGATCGATGTAGGCGCCGGCCATGGCGCCGATTTGTTGGCCGATGACGGCCCCCGATATCGTCGCGCCCAAAAAACCGACGCCCGCAGGCAGAAGGGCGCTGCCCGCAGCGGCGCCGGCAACAGAAAGCGCAAGGGTGGCCATTAGTCGATGACTCCAGGAAAGGCAAAGGCGCCAGCAACGCGGCGACGCCACCAGTCGGACAGCGGCACCTCCGAGACGGGCGCGCCTTCGATGGCGTGGATGAGGGTCGTCGCATCCGCCAACGTCGAGACGATGCCGGCATGCTTGGCCAGCAGGCGCGGGCGGTAGCGAAACACGAGCACGTCGCCAACGCGCGCCTGGGCGGGATCGATTTCGACGAGATGGCGGCGGGCGGCTTCGAGCAGCGTTTCGCGACCCGTCGCCTCGGCCCAGTCGCGACTGTAACCGGGCAGGGCTTCGGCCTCGCAGCCATAGAGCGCGCGATAGACACCACGCACGAGGCCGATGCAGTCGACGCCAACAGAGAGCGTGGAGGCCTGGTGATGATAGGGCGTGCCGAGCCAGGCGCGCGCCAGCGCAATGACGCGCGTGCGCGTCGCATCGTTGGATGGAGATGTCATGGGGGAGGAAACCGTCAACCGTCGGCGATGGAGGGCGTGGAGAGAAAATCGTTGCCGGGCATGTGGGGAAAGCCGCGATAGCGGGCAGCGTTGGAAAAGCGTGAGCGGCAGGTTGCAAACTGCTTGTCACACCCGGCGGTGACGATGACGGCATCTCCCGGTGACAGGGGTTCGCCGAAGGGTTGCCAAGTCTCGATGTGGGCGTCCGTGCCCGAGACAGTGTGACGGCGGATTTCGCTGCGGCGACCCGCGTTCACTCCCGAGGTCACGGTCATGAGGCCGCGCGTGAACCAGCCGGCCGCGAAGGCGGACAATCCCGACACGACGACGACGCGATCCGAGTGCTGATCGGTGACGATGCCTTGCCCCCGATAGGCGGGTAGGGAAAGGTCGATGCCGCAGCGCACGTCCCCCAAATCCGCGTCGCAGCCAAATTGAAAGAGGCGGCCTTTGGGTTGCTGGAGATAGTGGGCGAGCCCGCGCACCTCGGCGACGAAGGCGGAACCCGTGCGCCGCACTTCGCCGATCGAGCCGCTGCGCATGAGAACGCGCTGCGCGGTGTCTGCCCAGTTGACGCGCCAAATGTCGACGGCGGCATCGTCGAAGTCACCCGCGGCCAGAGATGTTTCGGAGAGACGGGACGAAACGAGGGCGCCTTCGACCTCGAGATCGTCGACGGCGAGACCGACGGAGTCGCGAATTTCGGACGCCGTAAAACCGCTGGCGGCTTCGAACGTGACGCCATCGAACACGAGATCGCCGTCGTGATCGGTGAACCCCAGGCGCTGCCCGCCATCGCGGGTCACCAACCAGCACCAGCACAGGGTGGTGACGCCGTCGTCGAGATGGGCTTGCAGGCCGGGCGGAAGTGTTTTCATCCTCGCCGCCCTTTAACCAAGAGCCAAACAAAACCGAGCCCACCGGAACGGTTTTGTACAGATGGCGTTTCCTTGCGATCAGATCGGCTCAAAGGATAATCGTCCATGCCCGCGCTCAATATCATCGCTATGGTTCTTCTCATCGTCGGCGGCCTCAATTGGGGACTTGTCGGATTGTTCAATTTCGACCTCGTGGCGGCGCTATTCGGCGGCACGGTGGGGACGCACAGCACCCTATCGCGCATCGTCTATGTTCTGGTGGGGCTGGCGGCCCTGTACGGGTTCACGCTACTGGCGCCGATGTCGAGTTCGACATCGGACGCCATGCGTTCGCGTCGCGGTTAACGCGGCAGCAATCGATC
>JANOKV010000155.1:0-10537 GCA_031419415.1 Hyphomicrobiales bacterium
CGCACCATGACGGGCCTGCGCTTTCTGTTCCGCGTCACGCTGCGTCGCCTCGATCTTCTGCCCGAGATGTATTTCATCAAGGAGCCGCAGAAGGTGCCGCTCATCCTCAGCCAGGACGAGGCCCGCCGCCTGCTGGCGTTGCCCGACAATGTGCGCAACCGGCTGCTGCTCGGTCTCGGCTACGGCGCCGGTTTGCGTGCGGGGCCCGACCATCGGCATCTTGGCGCGGTTCAATCTTGCGTTCAGGAGAAGACATCGGGGATGCTCCGATAGGTACGATCGACGCATCATGCCTTGGCGGGGGGCGGGTGAATAGGGGTTTTGAGCGGGCAAGGGGCAGATTCAGTCCCATATCGGGCCCGCAGGAGCCACGGCGACGCCACACGCGTCCCCTCTCCCTGTTGCTCTGCGCTTGCTACGGGGAGAGGGTCAAGGTGAGGGGCAGACGCTTTCGGAGGGTTGGCTGAAGGACCTGGGATGCATGGGGCTGGCATGAACGTTGTCGCGAGTGACCCGAAGCGGCGGTGTTGCATTCCAACATACAGCGTGGCCGGGTCGCATCATCTGCAATATCAGTTTACCTTGACGCCTGACGATTTGATCACCTTGCTCCACTTTTGGGTCTCGTCACCGATGAGCTTGGCGTAGTCGTCCGCTGAGTTCGTGAGTACTATTCCGCCCATCGCTGCGACGCGCGCCCCGATCTTGGGGTCGGCGAGTACGGCATTGATTTCTTGGTTCAGCTTCCTGATCACCTCGACTGGCGTATCCTTCGGAGCGCCGACACCGGCGATCGGCCCGACTTCGTATCCAGACAGGAAACTGCCGACCGTGGCCACATCGGGGAGCAACTCCAAGCGGGTCGCAGCAGTGATCGCTAGAGCCCGTAGTTTGCCCGACTGAATGTGCCCGAGAGCTGACGGAACGGTATCGAATGCCGCATGAACATGGCCACCGAGCAAGTCGACCACCATCGGTGCCGACCCATTATATGGGACGTGCAGCAGATCGATGCCTGCAATTCCTTTGAGCAACTCAGTTGCGAGATGACCGATCGTGCCGTTACCGAATGATGCCATGTTGATCTTGCCCGGATGCGCTTTTGCGTAGGCGATGAATTCGGGCACCGTAGCGGCAGGGAATTCGGACCCGACCACAAGAACGAGAGGGGTGCGCCAAATGCTCGCTATCGGGGTGATATCGCGGATGAAATCGTAGCTGAGCTTGTCGAACAGCGCCCCATTAAGCAGATTACTCGTGGTGATCAGCAGCAGCGTGTGACCGTCTGCTTTTGCACGCACGACCACCTCGGTCGCTATGTTGGTCGCGGCGCCCGGTCGGTTCTCGACGATAAATTGCTGACCGAACCGCTCCGACAATCCTTGGGCGATGATCCGTGCTGCTATATCGGCGGCACCGCCGGGTGGGAACCCCACAACCAGCCGTACCGGCATTGTCGGGTAGGTTTGTGCCCAAGCGTTGCTCGTCGAGAACAGTGAGGCGGAAGCAACCACCGCCAACGAGAGAGCCTGGCGACGAGTGATGGTCATGATGCTCACCTATGTGTTGAATTTGTCAGTGGTCTGGTCGACATGGGGAATGCCGGGTCCCACAGCCCATTGCCACCAAGAACCATGGTGCAGACGGCCTCTGAAAGTCATTGGGTTCGAGATGAATCGTTCTGAATTGTTGTGAAGCCAGACGCCATGTGCCACGATTTCGTGCAGTCCGCACTCACAGCGCCGAGCCACCCCCGTGAACGATTCCAAAGTATTTTGTATTGGTTCATTCCGCCTCGTGCCCGGGCAGCGGAAGCTCCTGCTCGGAGGCACGCCGGTCCCGCTCGGCTCACGCGCGGTCGATTTGCTGTTGGCGCTGGTCATGAGGCAAGGTCGGCTCGCCACCAAGGACGAGTTGATGGCGGAGGTGTGGCCCGACACGATCGTGGACGAGAACAACCTTCCGGCCCAGATATCGATGCTGCGCAAAGTGCTGGCAGGTGATCCCGACTTGACGCGGTCCCTGCTGACGGTCCCCGGGCGCGGCTATCGGTTCGTCGGGACTGTCACGGTCGCGACAGAGGCGGAATTCGCAGGCAGCCCTCCGGCTGCGCACAACCCTGCAGGGCATGCGCTTTCGATTGTGGTTCTGCCGTTTGCCAACTTGAGCAGCGATGTCGATCAAGCCTATTTCGCTCAGGCCATGACCGAGACCGTAGCCACGGACCTGTCACGTATCTCAGGACTGCTCGTGATCTCGGCTTCGACCGCCGCGGCGCTGAAGGGTGTGGATGATGTTCGGCAGGTCAGCCGCGACCTCGGCGTGGGCTTCGTGCTCAAGGGCAACGTTCAGAAGGATGGGGCACTTGTCCGCATCAATGCACAGTTGATCGAGGGACGAAGCGGCATCCAGATCTGGTCCGAGATATTCGATGGCGACAGCTCTGATCTCTTTGCTCTGCAGGATCGGATTACGGGCAGGATCGCGAACGCGATCGGGCGCGAGATTTTCGTGGCGGTGGCGCGTGATGGAGTGGCGCGCAAGATCGACCCACAATCATGGGATTTCGTTATGCGGGGGATTGCGGAGTTCGCCAAGCCGCAGTCGCTGGAACGCCTGCAACGACAGGAGCATTGCTTTGAGCAGGCGGTGAAGCTCGATTCAAAAAATTGCGATGCGCAAGCCCGTCTTGCTCGGGCCATTCTGCTGCAGTCGACGCAGCTGCACGTTTCCGCGCTGACAAAAACTGACGCGCTGACGCGAGGCGCCGATGCGGCCGAGAAGGCCGTAGCGCTCAATTCCAGCAATCCTCACGCTCATCTCGCCATGACCTATCTCCACGTGCTGCGCGGCGATTTCGAGCAGGCTGCCCTGGCGAGCGAGCAAGCCATTTATTTGGACCGCAATCTGGCCAGCGCGCACAATATGCTCGCCAACTCCTTGGTTCATCTCGGGAGGGCACGTGAAGCTGTGCACGCATCCGAGACGGCGCTCCGCCTCGATCCGCGCGGACCGGAGGTGGCGGCATTTTTGACGATCCTTGGCTTTTCCCGGCTGCAGCTGAGGCAATTCGACGATGCGATCGCGTGCTTCACACGGGCGCGAGCGGCGAATCCAAAGCTTGCACGCGCCCACGTCGGCGCAGCCATGGCGCTCGCGTCCAATGGCGATGTCGCTGGAGCGCTCCTGGCTACAGCCGAGCTACTGCGCCTCGTTCCGGACTATCGCCTGTCGCAGACGATCGATGCCTGCCTGCCGACCTCACCAGCGCAATATCGAAAATTCTACGAAGAGGTCTTGAAACCCGGCGCCTCGTTGGCGGGAGTTCCGGCGTGACGGCTCCCTAAGGTTCCTGTGTCAAGAAAGTCACGATGAAATGTGTGGATTAGCAAGGATTTCTTCCGCAAGTGGCTCATCACGTCATCATTCTCTGACTGTTCTTTTCGCGCGAGATCAGATGATCAGGGGATCGCAGTTCAACCGGTTCCGAACACCAAACGTCTGCCCCTCACCTGTCCGACCGTCTCCCCGTAGCAAGCGCAGAACAACGGGGAAAGGGGACGCCAGTGGCGCCGTCGGAGGTTACTTTTGCATCAGCTTCCGAAATTCGCCCCCATAACCCCCACCAACATCTCCGCCAACTCCCGCGCCCGCGCCATCTCCTCTGGTCCGAAACTCCCCTCTGCCCCACACAAATTGAGCGTGCCCAGCCGCCGGCCCTCCACCCGCACGGGCACATTCAAAATCGCTTCGATGCCCAGCGCAAACATCGCGCCGTATGGCTCGGCTTTATCATTCGGCTTGAAATGTATCTGTGTCACCGCCGCCAGCAGGCGATAGACCCTTGCGCCTCGCTCATTCCCGGCGCTTTCGGCATCCTGCGCCGTCTTCTGGTAGAGCGAGCCGAGGCACTGACAGTAGACCTTGCGCGATGCCGCTATCGGCGCTTCGCACCCTGCCGCGAAGTCTTCCGCAGTGACATGCGCGAAACCCGAAGGCTGCGAATCCACCTCTTCGGAGCGTTCAGGTTCGTTTTCCAGCTTGCACATTCGCTGGCAATCCTCCGATTCTCGAAGCATATACTGCGGTACATTATGATCGGCCGCCATCTTTCAGCTCATCCACGGCTGAAAGCTCGTGGCTCACGAGGCTCGCATGTGCACGCGAGCCTGCTTATGCTGCGCTTGCTCAGGTCCGCTCCGGCTCAAAACCGCTCCTCCCCACCCCGACACTTCACCGCCCAGCCGCCACCCCCTCCACGTCCTGGCCGCGAAGGCGGCCATCCATGCAAGTCAGCGGTAGTCACGACCGGAATTCCATCGTTTCACCATCCCCCCCACCGCCGCGACAATCAGCGCGACCTCACCTGCCCCTCCGCCCTCGTTCCAGCACCCTCAGCGTATAGCGTGCACCGAGCACCTCGAATCACACGGGCAGGGCGGGACGTGGGCGAAACACTCGATCTGGGCGATGGGCCGCTGGACACGCGGCAGCGTGTGCCGGTGCTGTTGCCGGTCGGGCTCGACCAGACCTACGACTATCTCGTGCCCGCCGGGATCGAGGTGGAGCCCGGCGCCTTCGTGCTGGTGCCGTTCGGGCCGCAAACGCGCATCGGCGTCGTGTGGGATGGCCCGGTCGGGGGGCCGAGCAAACCCATCGATCCCAAGAAGATGAAGTCGGTGGTCGCGCGCATGGACGCGCCGCCGTTGCCGGACGCGTCGCTGCGCTTTGCCGAATGGGTGGCACGCTACACGCTGGCGCCGCTCGGCATGGTCGTGCGCATGATGATGAGCGCCCAGTCCGCGTTCGAGTCGCCCAAGCTGCGATTCGGCGTGCGCTTCGTGCATGACGCGGGCCTGCCCGCCCGCATGACGCCCGAACGCGAACGCGCGCTGGCGATCGCTGCCGATGGCATTGTGCGCACGCGCGCCGCACTGGCGATGGACGCGGGATGCACGTCGGGCGTGGTCGATGGCCTCATCAAAGCCGGTTGCCTCGTCGAAGTGGCCATTCCCGAGAAGCGATACACGCGACCCGACCCCACCCACGCGAGCGTCGAGCTCAACCCGCATCAGGCGCAAGCCGCGCACGCCCTGTGCTCTGCGATCGATGCGCGCAACTTTTCGGTCTCGCTGCTCGACGGCGTGACCGGATCGGGCAAAACGGAAGTTTATTACGAGGCGGTGGCGCGCTGTGTGGCGGCGGGTCGCCAAGCCCTCATTCTGCTCCCCGAGATCGCGCTCACCAGCCAATTCCTGAACCGGTTTGCCGCGCGCTTTGGAACGCTGCCCGCCGAGTGGCACTCCGCGCTGTCGCCCGCCGAGCGCGGCCGCGTCTGGAAAGCTGCAGCGACCGGCGACGTGCGTGTCGTCGTCGGCGCGCGATCGGCGCTGTTCCTGCCGTTCTGCGATCTTGGGTTGATCGTCGTCGACGAGGAGCACGATTCAGGTTTCAAGCAGGAGGATCGCGTCCATTATCAGGGACGCGACATGGCCGTCGTACGGGCGCGTATCACCGATGCGGCCGTCGTGCTGTCGTCGGCCACACCCTCGATCGAGAGCCACGTCAATGCGCGCACCGGCCGCTATCGCCACCTCGTTCTGCCAGGGCGCTTTTCGGGCACCGATCTGCCGGAGATCACCCCGGTCGACATGCGCACGAACCCGCCCGAGCGCGGCAAGTGGCTGTCGCCCATGCTAGTCGACGCGGTCAACGAGACGTTGGCGCGCGAACAACAGACGCTGCTCTTTCTCAACCGGCGCGGCTATGCCCCGCTGACGCTGTGCCGCGCCTGCGGCCACCGCGTCGATTGCCCGCAATGCACGGCGTGGCTCGTCGAGCATCGCTTTCGCAACCGCCTCAATTGCCATCACTGCGGCTTCTCGCTGCCGCTGCCCAAGAAGTGCCCCAAGTGTAACGAAGAAGATTGTCTCGTCGCCTGTGGGCCGGGCGTGGAGCGCATCGCGGAGGAAGTCGCTGAACGCTTTCCCGCCGCACGCGTCGTGCTGCTGTCGTCCGATCTCGTGCCGGGTCTCATGGAAATGCGCGCCCTGATCGCCAAGATCGAAGCGCGCGAAGCCGACATCATAATCGGCACGCAGATCGTCGCCAAAGGGCATCACTTCCCCGGTCTCGCCACCGTCGGCATCGTCGATGGCGACTTGGGCCTTGCGCAGGGCGCCGATCCGCGCGCCGGCGAGCGAACATTCCAACTGCTGCATCAGGTGACGGGTCGCGCGGGCCGCACGTTCGCGCAGGGCCGCGGTTTTCTGCAAACCCATACGCCCGAGCATCCGGTGATGCAGGCGATCATCCATAGCGATCGCAGTGCTTTCCTCGACTACGAGATCGCGGTGCGCCAGTCGGGCCTGTTGCCACCGTTCGGCCGGCTGGTCGCGCTGGTCGCCTCGGCCCGCGAGCGCGGGGTGGCCGAATCCTTCGCCCGTGAAGTCGCGCGCCGCGCGCCCGAGGCCCAGAGCATCGAAGTGCTCGGCCCCGCCGAAGCGCCGATTGCCGTCATTCGCGGGCGGCATCGCTGGCGCATCCTCCTGAAGGCCCCACGCGAGGTGGATGTGCAGGCCTACCTGCGACTCTGGATGGAACGCCTGCCCGAGATCAAAGGTGACTTGCGCCTGACGATCGATATCGACCCTTACAGCTTCTTATGACGCGGGGGGCCCTCCCGGCTTGCGCGCGCTGGCCACTTCGTCTCTGATCGCAAAGGTCTGCGAGCGGAGCGGAGAAAAGTCATGGCAGTGAACGACGATAGCGCGATGGCGTTGCCCGAGCGCCTGAGTGCGCTGATGGATCACCTCGGGCTCGACGCGGTGCATCTGGCGACTCAGATGCCGGGCGATATCGCAGCATTCGCGGCGCAGAACCCGGCGCGGGTCGCAGGCGTCGTGCTGGCGGTGCCGGTGCGCATCGATCCGGCTCCTTTCGCAGCCGTCGCCGACCGCATGTTCATGGTGACCGGGCAAACCGGTATCGGCTCGGCCGTCGTCGAGCGCACGTTGGGGCGGCTTCCGGCGGCGCAGCGTCACGTTCTGGCGGGCTACGAAGCGCCGGGCTGGGCCGACGTCGCCGCCGACCGCACGGACGAGCTCGTCGAGGTGATGGCGAACTTTCTGAGCAACGCGCATCGCACGAGCGGCGTGACGGCAGGCGCCGCGCCGCCCATTCCAGCCACCGGCAGGCACGCAGGCCTCACGTGGCGCGCCGAGGGGCAAGGCCCGCCGCTGTTGCTGTTGCCGTTCTTTCTCGCGGCCTCCCAATGGGAGCCCGCGATCGCGAAACTCGCGCGGTCCTTCACGGTGCTGCGCATTGGCGGCGCGCACGTCGGCGGCGTGGCGACGCTCGAGGATCGCGCCCGCACGCCGACCTATCTGGCGATGTTCCGCACGTTGGTCGATACGCTGGCGCCGCGACCCGGCGAGGGTATTCTCGATGTCGGTTGCGGCTCGGGCGCGCTCGATCGGCATCTGGCGCGGCGTTTGGGTGCGGCCAATTCGATCGATGCGGTCGATGTGAATACCTTCTTGCTCGCAGAAGCCGCAGCTCTGGCGGCAGCCGAGGGTCTGGCGGGCTCCATTCGGTTCGCGCGGGGCAGCGCCGTCGATCTGCCGTTTGCCGACGCGACGTTCGGTTGCGCCTTCTCCGTCACGGTGCTCGAGGAATGCGATGCGGCCAAAGCGCTGGCCGAAATAGCGCGCGTGGTGCGCCCCGGTGGACGGGTCGGGATCATCGTGCGCGCGATAGATATGCAGCAGTGGTGGAGTTTCCCGATGCCGGAGGCCTTGCGTGCGCGGGTCGTCACGCCGCCCCAATCAATCGGCGTCGGCGGCGTCGCCGATGCGCGCCTCTACGGCATGATGCGGGCGGCGGGTCTCGTCGATCTCGTACCGTTTCCGACGCTCGTCACACTCGATCAGCCCGACGGCCCTGTCTGGCGCTACCGTGAGGACGCGGTGCTGAATGAGCTGACCGATGCCGAACGCATCCAATGGGAATCCGCCCGCGACACCGCCCGCTCCGCCGGCCTCTTGTTCCAATCCCAAGCCCTACACTGCGCCGTGGCCCACAAACCGGCCTAGCGCGCTGGCGTTGTGAGGTCGAACGCAAACACCCGGCAAGGCCCCTGCGCCACGTGCGTTAGACGCGCCGCAAGGTGGCGCGGCTAACCTCTCCAGGGGTCAACATGATGGGATTGATCATGTGTCCCTCGCCATTGCTTCCCGAGAACGCATGACCCACCTTTCCGTAAACGCCGCCAGCGCGCTGGCATTTCACATCACGACGTCCATCCGGGCGTGCACTCGATCAATCGACGCACTTCACTCCGCAGACATGTGCGCGTATGCGAGTTCGCGCAGCACGCGCGCTTCCAGTTCACTATCTCGCAATCGGAATTTGACCAGGTCTCCGATACTGACGAGCCCGACAGCCTCGCCTCCGTACTCCACCAGCAAGTGCCGTACCCGTCGCTTGGTCATGATGCCCAAGGCTTCTTGGATCGTATCGGCTGGCGCGCAAGTGGGCGCCTGGGCATCCATCACATCGACTGCCCTTAGCCTCAGTGCTTCACTTCCTCGGTGGGCCAAGGCCTTTATGAGCAGCCGATCAGTCACGATCCCCAGTGGCTTGCCAACTGGATTGATCACGACAACCGACGAAATGTTGCGCTCATCGAATATCTGCAAAATTTCGCTCACCGGCCGGTAAGTATGCACGGTCTCGATATGACTTCCTTTCGACTTCAAAACATCCCTGATGATCATATGGCTCTCCATCACCCTTCGAGACGTCCCCCGCAAATACGATATTGGACGCGAGCATGCAGAACACAAGAACTCTGCCGCCAGGGGTTGCGTCAACTGTTGGGCACCTTCGCACCCTGCTCCCCAGCAGTTGACGCGCATTATTCCCGCATCCTCAGCTCCCGTAGCGATCGAGTTCCTCGCGTGATTTTCGCCAGTCCTGCCAAAGTTCGAGCCCCCCGATGGCGGCAACACACCCACCAAGGATCCAATGCGCGAACCGCAAACTACCGCTGCCGGCATATCCGAAGGCGAATGGAGAGACGACGACCCAAAGCCCAAACATCAATTCAAGCGCTTCTTCCCACCGGCGAAGGTGGACGAGTTCCAACTGGGCGATCAGGAGTATTGCGAGCCCGCTGAATGCAGCATTCAACACGGCCGTGATATTGGAGACCTCTCCGGTGATATACGGCGACAGGCCGATTGTCATGCCGAGGAATAGACCCAAGCCGTCTTGCCATGTCCGATGGGTTTTCAAGTAGTCATTGATCGCCATATCTCGCTCCAGCCATCATGCCGCTGATAGAAACCATAGCCAAGCGGCCATTGTCGCCTAGCTCATTGCCGTCCTGAACAATACACTTTCCCGAGGTCTCTGACCATCGATTGGCGTTGTCGAAACACCGCTTCATGAATAAGCTAAGGGAATGCAGGAGCAGGCGATCGAACGAGTTCGGCACGAACTTGGTTGCGCTGCACGGCGGGAGCCGGTGTTTCCGTGCTGAGTTCAATTTCTGCGCGAATTGGCTGGGACGACCGTGGTCGCTGCTCATCAAACTGGCCCTCGAGTTCGGGGCCTCAGGAGCGAGACCATGGGTATAGCCATCACACTCCAGCAATATCTCACCGACCAGTGCATTGCGTACGACTGCATCGAGCACAAGCGAACCGGCTGCGCCGCTCAAAGTGCCGAGGCCTGTCATGTGTCGAGCGACCGGCTGGCCAAAGCCGTCGTCCTCAAACGCCGTGACGGCTATGTCCTCGCGATACTGCCGTCGTCGCGGCAGGTGATGCTCGACGAACTTGGCGGCTGGTTGCGCCAGTCGGTCGGCCTCGCCACCGAGGAGGAGGTCGCATCGCTGTTTCCGGACTGCGCACGCGGAGCGGTGCCACCGATTGCGGCTCCCTATGGGCTGCGTTCCGTCGTCGACGAGAGCCTCGAGGGTCATCGCGACATCTATTTCGAGGCCGGCGATCACCGCACTCTGGTTCATCTCTCCGGCGAGCAGTTCCACAAACTCATGGCAAAGGTCCCGCATGGGCGGTTCAGTACAAGATTCGACACCGAGCCAGATGAATATGCCTACAGCGGGGCTTGAAGGTTCGCTACTCCATCACGACATAGTGTTATGGCGGTTGCAGCACCGGCCCCGATTTCTGGGGAGAAACGCGATCCAGGGCGTAGCCGGAGCCCCGCGTGAATCTCCCGGGATCGGGAAGCACGACCGCCATACCTCCCCGAAACATTGACGGAGGGAACATGAGTCCACCGGAAAGTCATCACTGGCCTCGCCTGGTGCGGGGCCACGGCTCGGGTAGCGGAATAGCCAATTCGTGAATGAGCCGCCGACAATTGGAACTGCTGACAACGGGCACCGATCCGGTGTCGCGTACATAGGTCCGGCTCGTGCTGGACAATCTCGAAAACGAGACTGACCCCCACCAGACGCGAGACAAGCGCGGTGGGGGTTTTCGCGCGCTCCCCATCAGGCAATACA
>JANOKV010000156.1:0-2844 GCA_031419415.1 Hyphomicrobiales bacterium
CCCGCAGGTCTCGACGCCAAGAAAGCTGCAGCATGGCGCACGCGCTGGGCGCCGAGACTGCGCTTGGGCGGCCCGCTGCTCATTCTCGTGGGGCTCGTCCTGATTGGTCGAGCTCTGCTCTGGCGCTGAAGCGTCGTGGCCTGCCCGCGAACAGAGCGCCTGCGCGGGCGCGCAATGTGCGGGAAGGCCAGCGACGCTTGGTGTTACTTACAGGCCTTGGCGGCGCCCGAGCACTCGAACGGGCTGACGCACGAGACTTTCACCGGCGACAGCTTGTGCTTTTTCTCGCCGGCCCACTTGTGGGCGCTGTTGGCGACGGCTTGGGTCGCCATCCATTTGGAGATGCCGTCGGTCAGGCCATAGCCTTTGCCGCGGATCATGGCGCAGGATCGCGCTTCGGCTGATGTGGCGCTTGCGGCAAGCCCCAGGCCCACCGCAGCGGCGGCAATAAAGGTGATCATCGGTTTCATGACGTGCCCCTTTCATCGAGCGTTGACCGCGCCGACGTAACGCGACGAAACCCGCCGGCCGGACTCAACGGGTAGCGCGCCCGACGTAGCGAAATAAGGCCAATTGCGGGAGCACCGGCATTTTTCCGCCGGGAGTGTCGACCGCGCCACGGGGAAAAGAGACAGCTCTCGTCCCTTCGTCGCTAGGCGCCCTTGAAGGTCGGTTTGCGCTTCTGGGCCCACGCCGACAGCCCTTCGCGATGATCGCTCGATGTGGCGCAGCGATTGCGCGCGGCGCTGAGTTCGTCCAGATCGAGCTTGCCGGCAGCGACCTGATTGAGGGCCCGCTTCGTCGCGGCAATGGCGAGCGGCGCGTTCGCCGCAATGGTCGCCGCCAGCGTCTCGGCGCGCGTGGCCAACTGGTCAGCGGGGACGATTTCGTCGAGGTAGCCGACGCGTAAAAGTTCATCGGCCTCGATCGGCTCGGCGGTGAGGAACAATTTTTTGGCCGCCGCCAATCCCAGCCGCGTGACGTAGCGACCCAATCCGCTCGGATAGTAGACGATGCCGAGCCGCGCCGCTGGCATGAACATGCGCATATCGGGCACGCCCAGTCGAAAATCACAGGCAAGCGCGAGGTCTGTCGCGCCGCCGTAGACGCCGCCGTTGAGCGCCGCGATCGTCGGCACGCGCAGGGCCTCCAGACGGTCGACCATCTTCTCGAAGGCATCGGGATCATGCGGGGTCGCGGGCGCTGCTTTGCGTTCCGCCAGCGCCCCGATGTGGAAGCCCGAGGAAAAACTCTTGCCTGTCCCGGTGATGACGAGCGTGCGGATCGATCCGTCCGCATCGATCGCATTGAAGGTCTCGACCAAGGCTGCGAGGTCGGCCGGCTCGAGGCGATTATGCTCGCGTGGCCGGTTGAGCCGCAGGTGCGCGCGGCCCTGCGTGACGGTTAGGATCGGGGTCGTGGATGGGTCTCGGGCGGGGCCATCGGACATCGCGTGTTTCCTCGCGGCAAGAAGGGGTGCGCGCGACACTGGCGCTAAACCAAGGTCCGGGCAAGCGGAACGGATCAGAACATCGACGACCACCTTGCCAGTCGCGCAAAGGCATCGCACAACTTCGGGCATCAGATCAGCCGTCAATCGAGACAGCAGGAGCCAAAGCACATGAGTGGCCTCTACTACGAAGAATTCGAGATCGGCAGGACGTTCAAGCATGCCATCACGCGCACCGTGACCGAGATGGACAACGTGCTGTTCACGTGCCTGACGCACAATCCGCAACCGCTGCATCTGGACGCTGAATTCGCATCGAAGACAGAATTCGGAAAACCCCTGGTGAATAGCCTGTTCACGCTGGGCCTGATGATCGGTGTGTCAGTCGGCGACACCACGCTGGGCACGACCATCGGCAATCTCGGCATGACCGATGTGAAATTCCCGCATCCCGTTTTTCACGGTGATACGATCCGCTGCGAGACTGAAGTTGCCGCCAAGCGGGAGAGCAAATCACGCCCCGGCGCTGGGGTCGTCGATTTCATGCACCGCGCTTACAATCAAAAAGGCGTGCTCGTCGCCGAATGCCGGCGGCAAGCCTTCATGCACAAAAAGCCAGTGGCGTAACACCGCCCGACGGGTTGTTCGTCCAAGCGCCACTTCTGAGGATCACGTCATGCGCTCCATGCTCTTCGTTCCAGCCGACAGCGAGCGCAAACTCGCCAAGTCACTCTCCTCACCAGCCGATGCCCTGATCCTCGATCTCGAGGACTCGATTGTTGCAGAACGACGCCCCGTCGCGCGGCCCAGGGTCCGCGAATTCATACGAGCGGCGCGGGCGAGCGGGGCGCGCATTCCCGAATTGTGGGTGCGCATCAATCCGCTGGATGGACCCGACTGGGAGGCCGATCTGGCGGGCGTCATGGCGGCGGGACCCGATGGCGTGATTCTGCCGAAACCAGAATCGGGCGCCGATGTGCATCGTCTGTCGATCGCGTTGGGGCATGCTGAATCACAGCACGGACTGACAGCAGGTCACACCCGCATTCTGCCGATCGTCACGGAGGCGCCGATCTCGGTGCTGCAATTGCATACCTACGTCGGCGCCAGCTCACGCACCCTGGCGCTGAGCTGGGGCGCTGAGGATTTGGGCGCCGTCATCGGCTCGCTCGCCAATCGCGACGAGACCGGAGCGTTCACGTCGCCCTACCGGCTCGTGCGCGATCTGTGCCTGATTACGGCGTCGGCCGCAGGCGTCGAGCCGATGGACACGGTCCATGTCAATTTCCGCGACACCGCTGGATTGATCGCCGAAGCGAAGGCCGCCAAACGCGATGGTTTTACGGGCAAGATGGCCATTCATCCCGACCAGGTGGCTCCGATCAACGAAGTGT
>JANOKV010000157.1:0-13964 GCA_031419415.1 Hyphomicrobiales bacterium
CGGTTCGTGCCGCACGCTTCGCGCGCCATACTTCGTCATCCAGACACGGCCCATGCGGCGAGCTCCTCTGCATATCTCCCCATGATATGGGGTCTCGCGCGACGCACCATGCATAGTTGTGCATTGCAGCACGGCGCATTCAGCATGCGGCGTGCGGGCCCGCTGGTTAGGTCTCGGCCCTCGGTCGCGTTGCTTTCGCCGCGACTGGGGCTGGTCTCCCGTTGGAATTGGGGTAAAACCACCAGCGTGGTTCAAGGGCAGGGCGCGCTGGGCGCCGGAGCGATCGGTGTCGCGCGACGGTGAGGGAAAAGCCTGTGGGTCTTCTAAAAAATTCGATCCGTGGTGCGATGGCGCTCGTCGCCAGCGGGATGTTGGCAGGTGGGGCGTTCGCTCAGGCCGCCAAACAGGACGGGCCCGTTTGGCCAGCCAAGCCGATCAAGATCATCGTCAACTACCCGCCGGGCGGCTCCACCGATAACGCCACGCGGCCTTATGCCGAGCGCTTGTCGAAGGTTCTGGGCCAACCCGTCGTGATCGAAAACAAGGGCGGGGCGTCGGGCGCCGTCGGCGTGGAAACGGGCGTCAGGTCGACGCCGGACGGTTACACGTTCTTTGCGACGCCGGTCGCTTCGATCGCCATCCTGCCGCATGCGCGCCAGATGTCCTATGACCCTTTCAAGGACATGGTGCCGGTGACGCAGTACGCAGATTCGACCCTCGTCGTCGCCGTGCATCCGTCGGTTCCCGTCAAGAGCCTCCAGGAACTCGTCGTCCACGCCAAGGCCAATCCGGGCAAGCTCGTGTTTGCGTCCTCGGGGCTCGGCACCATGACGCAGATGATTTACGAAGCCCTGCAAATGTCGACGGGGATCGAGATGCTGCACGTGCCCTATCGCGGCGGCTCGGAGTCGCTCGCCGATTTCCTCGCAGGCGTCGGTCAAGTGTTCACGGAGGGCAATGTGCTGCCGCACGTGAAGGCCGGTAAAGCGAAGCTGCTCGCCGTCGTCGATACCGAACGCCATCCTGATTTCCCCGACGTGCCCACGCTGATGGAGGTGTTTCCCGAGGCCGACCTTCTCAACTGGTTTGCGCTGTTTGCGCCCGTCGGCACGCCGCCCGCGATCATCCAGAAACTCAGCAGCGAGATGAATGCGCTGGCCCGGCAGCCCGACATGAAGGCGCATTTCCTCAATCTGGCGTTGCGCACGCGCGACGGCACCCCCGAGCAGTTGGCGGCGGTGCTGCGCAAGGATTACGATCGCTACGGAAAAATGATCCGCGACTTGAAGATCCGTTTGGATTGATCGCGAGTAAAAGCTCAGCGGCCATGCGACGCCGAGCCACATCGCTCGTTGCCGTCGCTCGCGCAGCACGCCGCTTAGCGCAGAATGAGGCTTGGCCTTCCAGGCCCGTCTATTTCTGCGGCCGTTTCTTGGCCCACTCGACGTACTTTTTCGATTTTTCGTGGATCTCGAGGTAGAATTTCATGTGCTCGTCGCCGATGAGAGTTTTGATTGCCAAGCCCTGTTCCTCGAGCCGCCTGACGTGCTCGGGGTCTTTCATCGCCTGCTCCAGCACCTGCGCCATTTTCTTGATGGCTTCAGGCGGCGTGCCTTTCGGAGCGGCGATGCCTCGGGCCGAGCTGGAGATGAGGTTGGGGTAGCCCAGTTCGACCGAGGTCGGCACGTCGGGCAAAAACTTCGATCGCACGGTGTCAGTGACCGCGAGCGCGCGGGCCTGACCGGCCTTGATCGCCTTTACCGCGCCACCGACGTTGTCGAAGGAGGCGACGATGTTGCCAGCCAACCCTTCCTTCAACTGCACCGCATTGCCTTCGAGGTGAACGAGGCGGAAGTAGGCGCCCGGCATCGCTTCCTCCGCCATCAGGACATTCAAGTGGTCATCCGACAGAATGCCCGTCGTCGAGGCGGTGATCGTGTGCGGATTGGCTTTGGCCGCCTCGAGCAGTTGCTTCAGGCTCGTAAATGGGCTGTCGGCGCGCACCCAGATAATGCCGGGGTCGAGGACGTGATTGATCACGGGCACGAACGAGTCGAGATCGAAGATCGCCTGGCGGTCGGGATCGAGCACGACGGTGTTCATGCCGGGGTGGACGAGGAAGCCGAACGTGTAGCCGTCGGGTTTGGAGCGGGCGAGTTCGGTCCAGCCGACCTGTCCGCCGGCCCCGGCTTTGTTGACGACAATTATCGGCTGGCCGAGCAATTTTTCGGCGATGGCTGTCAGGATGCGCGCGCCGACGTCCGTCGATCCACCCGCCGGCGCCATGACGATCAGGTTGACGGCGCGATCCGGAAACGCTTGTGCCAATGCGGGTCGTGCAAGCATTGAAGCTGCGGCAGTTGCACCAAGTCCGACGACAACGCGACGACTGATCATGGCGGTCCTCCCCGGTTACCGATGAGCTTTTCTGGCAGGACGAGGCGTGTCAAGGCGCTTGCGACCCTCGTGTGCTGGTGACAGTCATAGTCGGGGCGTTTCGGGTTGCTTGCTCGCCGCTTCGCACACTTGACCGCCGCGCTTCCGGCGGCCAACGTCTGGACTTGGCGCGGTGGGGCGGCTCACCGACGCGCAACTACAACCCGAGCGAGCGTCGCCCATGCGCCAGGTCCACTTCGTCGCTTTCCTGCAGGCCCAGAACTGCACGACGTTACCCGCCGCTTGGCGGCATCCCGATGCCCGCACCGACAGCTTCTCGCCGGAATATTATCAGCACATCGCCCGCGTCCTCGAAGCCGGAAAATTCGATATCGGCTTCTTCGATGATCGCCTAGCCATGCCCGACATGTTCGGCCAGGACCATCGCCACACCGTCGAAAACGGCATTCGCTGCGTGAAACTCGACGCGGTCACCTGCCTGATGACGATGGCGGCGGTGACGAAACACCTGGGGCTCGGCGCAACGTACTCGACCACCTATTACGAGCCGTTCCACGTTGCCCGCCTCTTCCAGACGGTGGACCTGATGACCAAGGGCCGCGCGGGCTGGAACGTCGTCACTTCGGTGAACGACAGCGAAGCCCGCAATATGGGCCACGGCGACGAGCACATGGAGCATGACGCGCGCTACGATCGTGCCGACGAGTTCCTGGAGATCGTGCTGGGTCATTGGGACAGTTGGGACGATGACGCCGTCGTCGCCGACAAGAAAAACAACCTCTACGCCCACGGCGATAAGGTCCGCCGCATCGATTACAAGGGCAAGTATCTGGCGTCGCGCGGCCCCTTCACCGTACCGCGCGGCCCGCAAGGCCATCCCGTGGTCATCCAGGCCGGCATGAGTGGACGTGGCCAGCGCTTTGCGGCGCGCTGGGGCGAGTTGCTGTTCGTCGTCTATCACGACCTCGCCACCGCCAAGGCCGAGTATGCCAAGGCCAAGTCCCAAGTCGCCTCGTTCGGACGCGATCCCCAGTCCCAGAAAATTTGCGCCTTGTTTTATCCCGTCTGCGCGGCCACGAAGGCCGAGGCCGAGGACAAGAAAGCGGCCTACGACAAACTCCCCAACGAAATCGATCAGCTCTCGCTGCTCTCCGAAGCGCTGAACTTCGATTTCGCCACCAAAGGCCTCGACGACGCCTTCTCGGATGAAGAGTTGGCCGGCATCGGCGGCATGCAATCGATGCGCGATCGCGTGCTGCGCTCCGGCAAGAAAAACCCGACGGTGCGCGACTTCATGCAGATCACCGGCCGTGGCCTGTTGCGAGAAGCTTGGATTGGCGGCCCGAAGGAGATCGCCGACAAGATCGAGGAGTGGTGGTCGGCGCCCGCGTGCGACGGCTTCGTGATCGGACCGACGCATCAGCCCGGTTGCTTCGAGGACTTCGTGAAATTCGTCGTCCCCGAGCTGCAGCGGCGCGGTATCTACCGCAAAGAGTATTCGGGCACGACGTTGCGCGATCACTTGGGCTTGGCGCGCCCCGAAATTGGCGACTTGCTCAATGTTTCAGCCCCGAGGTAACGCGTGACGACACTTGATGACCCAGCGACCACAATCGAGACTGCTAATGCGCAAGCACTGCGCCGGATGCTCACAGGTGATCCCTGGCTTGTGGATGTCGTGCCAGCGCGCGATGTACTTCCTCGGTTGGGTCGCCAGCATATTCTGCACGCCGGGCCGCCGGTAGACTGGGACCGCATGTGCGGGCCGATGCGTGGCGCGGTCACGGGCATTGTCGTGTTCGAGGGTTGGGCCAAGGACCTCGAGGCCGCCGAGACGATGGCGGCATCGGGGGCGTTCACGTTCGAGCCCAATCATCATCATGGCTGCGTCGGCCCGATGACGGGCATGACCACGGCTGGCCAGATGCTGCTCGTCGTCGAGAACCGCACCTTCGGCAATCGCGCCTACTGCGCCATCAACGAAGGCCTCGGCAAGGTCATGCGTTTCGGCGGCAACGATGCCGAAGTGCTCGACTGCATTCGCTGGCTGACGACGGGTCTGGGACCGCTGCTGGGGAGGGCGTTGCGCGCGATGGGTGGCATCGCGCTCAAACCGCTGATCGCGCGCGGCTTAGGGATGGGCGATGAGATGCACCAGCGCAACGTCGCGTGTTCATCATTGCTGCTGCGCCAGCTCGCTCCCGCCATGGCGCGCGCGGCATCCGACACCGAGACTTTGGTCCGGGCGTTGGCCTTCATCGCCGCCAACGATCAATTCCATCTCAACGTCGCCATGGCCATGGGCAAGGCGATCATGGACCCCGTGCGCGGCATTGCCGCGTCGAGCGTCGTCACCGCCATGTGCCGCAACGGCACCGACTTCGGTATCCAAGTCTCAGCAACCGGCGATCAGTGGTTCTCGGCCCCCGTCGAGATGCCCCGTGGGCTCTACTTTCCCGGCTACAGCGAGGCCGATGCGAACCCGGACATGGGCGACAGCGCCATCGTCGAAACGATCGGTCTGGGCGGGTTCGCCATGGCCGCTGCTCCGGCCGTTGTCGGCTTCGTCGGTGCGGGCCGCGTCGCAGATGCCGTGCGCATCACCCGCAGCATGCGTGAAATCACGCTCGCCGAAAACCCGGAGTGGACCATCCCGCAGCTCGATAATCAGGGCGTGCCGACCGCCATCGATATTCGCCGCGTCGTCGAGACCGGCATCATGCCGACGATCAACACCGGCATCGCCCACCGCAAGCCCGGTATCGGCCAAGTCGGCGCAGGCATCGTCAAGGCGCCGCCTGGATGCTTCACGGCGGCGCTCAGGGCATTTGCCGAGAAAGTGGGCGTACGATGAGCGTCGTCATGAACGAAGTGCGGCGCGGGGCTTATTTCGATTCCGTGGCTTTGATGCGCATTGCGGCGGCGGTAAAGGTGCTGCCCGGCATCGAGGAATGCGGGCTGTTGATGGCGACGCCTGCCAATCGCCGCATTCTGGCGGATGCCGCCGTGTTGTCGAACGACAGCGAAAACGCAGGCCCTGGCGATCTCTTGATTGCGCTCCGTGCGTGCGACGCGGCGTCGGGACAGGCGGGGCTCGCCGAGGCGCGCCGTCTGATCGATCAGCCCAAGGCGCAGCAATCCGATGACGCGGACTGGAGCCCGCGCACCATTCGCTCGGCCGTGACGATGGTGCCCGGCGCCACCCTCGCGCTGATCTCCGTGCCCGGCGTCTACGCGACGGCCGAGGCGATGAAAGCCATCCGTCTCGGCCTCAGCGTTATGATGTTTTCCGACAACGTGCCGGTCTCCGACGAACGCGACCTGAAGACCGCCGCCCGCGCCGCCGGCGTGCTGATGATGGGGCCGGACTGTGGCACGGCGATCCTCGGCGGCGTGCCACTCGGCTTTGCCAATGCTGTGACCCGCGGCGACATTGGCCTCATCGGCGCGTCCGGCACCGGCATTCAGGAGGTCTCCTGCCTCGTCTCGAATGGCGGCGGCGGCATCAGTCACGCCATCGGTACCGGAGGTCGCGACCTCAAGGCCGAGGTCGGAGGCCTGACCACGCTCATGGCCATCGATCTACTCGATGCCGATGCGAGCACCCGTCATATCGTCGTCGTCTCGAAACCACCCGATCCGGAGACGGCGCGCCGATGTTTGGATCGCATTGCGCGCTCGGCGAAGGCCTTCACCATCTGCTTCATCGGCGACACGGGCGCCGCCATGCCCGCCAATGCCCGCTCTGCCGCAACGCTCGAAGCAGCGGCTTTGTCGGCGCTGGGCACTCCAGTTCCATCAACGGCCGTGCGCCGCGACGGGCCTGGGCGCGGTGTCATTCGTGGCCTCTTCGCGGGCGGCACGTTGTGTGCGGAAGCCCAAGTCGTGCTGCGTGAGGCCGGTCTGCCGCTCGCCTCGAACGCGGCGATTGGCGGCGTCGTTTCGATGGCGGACGCCGAGGGCCGCCATACCTTGATCGATCTGGGCGACGATGACTATACGCTCGGCCGTCCACACCCGATGATCGAGCCCGCTGTGCGCGATGACGCGCTCGCTTCCGCCTTGGCGGACCCCAGGTGCGCGGTGCTGCTCCTCGATTGCGTGCTGGGTTACGGCAGCCACGCGGACCCGGCTGGGCATATCGCGCGCCATCTGGGCGGCCTTCCCTCGAAACGTCCCATGATTGTCGCCTCCGTTACCGGCACCGAGGCCGATCCACAGCGCCGCTCGGCGCAGGTGCGCACCCTCGAGGCCGCTGGTATCCGTGTCGCTCCCTCGAACGCGGCCGCTGCACGCCTCGCTCTCGAACTTTTGAGGGGCGCAAATGCCTGACGGCGACGCGCAAGCCGCAATTCCCGTCATGCGCTGTGGCGCCATCGCCCGCGAAGTTCTGGCCGACGCGGGTGAAACGCGCGTCATCGCCGTTTTCGATCGGTCGTTCTATCTCGCGTGTCCACGCGGCATCGTCTGCATTGGTACGGCGGGCATCGGCGCGGGACCCATCAATGTGGAAATTGCGCTCCCCGTCGGCGTCACCTGGCCCCAGCTCGGCGTCATTCCCGATGCCGAAGGGGATGCGAGCGGCTCCATGTGCCGCATCGGAGATGGTTTCGCGCTCGTGGTCGACGCCGGAACGACCTGGCTCCCCCCACCGCTGCCGGATTTCGATGCGGCGTGCGCGGCTCGAGGTGTGGCCCGGTTGCGCACATGTATCCGCGCCCTGCCGCTGCCCGATGAGGGATTGGCACGTTTGGTCTTCGAGGGGGCCGGTCGTGGTAAATCTCTCGACCGCACGGCGCGCGCGGCTCAGGCGCCCATTGCAGCCCTCGTACAGGCATTGCCTAGATGCTTGGCTACCGGCACTTGGAGCTTGGAGGCGCTGCAGGCAGCCACACTGCTCGTCGGCCTCGGCCCGGGCTACACGCCATCGGGCGATGATGTCTTGGGCGGACTCATGCTCGCATTGACCGCATGTGGCCGCACAAACCTGCGCGATGGGCTGTGGCAGGCCCTGCAACCGGAGCTCGACGACCTCACCGTTCCTGCCAGCGCCATGCACCTATCCGCTGCCGCCGATGGCATGGCGTCCGAGCCCGTGCATTTGCTGCTGAACGCCATTCTTCTGGATAGTCTCGAAGTCGGGGTTCGCCTCGACGCCGTCGCCCGTATCGGCCACACCTCCGGCTGGGATTGTCTTGCCGGCCTCGTCTTGGGGCTCGACAGTCTGGTGATGTGAGATGAAGTCGCTGCTGCATTGCGCGACCGCACGTCCTATATACGCGACCTTGTTTGTCGGAATCGTGCGACGCGGATTTAGATTGGATCGGCCGATGACCACCGCTCATGACGCCACGATCGAGCAGGCCCTCACCGAACGCGGATTTGCCTTCGTGCCCGGCGTCGATATGCGGCCCGGTTTTGAATTGATCGCTCCGCTGACGGATTGGCCAGCCTTCGCTGCAAGCTGGGATGATCTGGGCCTCGACACCTACATGGCGGACGGTGGTCGCTATCGGCGGCGGCGTCATGCGGTCTATCGGGCGCAGCGCGGCACGATCGAGCGCCAACCTCACAGGCCGCATTTCCAGACCCAGAACAACAATCCGCTCAACGGCGGCATCGATCGCTGGTTCGACCCGGTGGGCGAGGCCATTGGCGCTGGGGCCAGCATGTGCGCGATCCTCGCCTGGTGCCACGCTTGCTTTGGCAACCTCTCGCCCGGCGTGGGCGAATGGCTCGTTGAGGCCCATCAATTCCGCATCGAGGCGCGCGCCGACGCTCGGGGGCTCCCCACGCCCGAAGGCATGCACCGCGACGGCGTCGACTGGGTGCTCGTGCTGCTCATCGATCGCATCAACATCAAGAGCGGCACGACCACCGTCGCCGACCTCGACAAAGCGCCGCTTGGCAGTTTCACCCTGACCACACCCTTCGATGCCGCGCTGGTCGATGACGCCCGCGTCTACCACGGCGTCACGCCCGTCGAACCACTCGACCCCGCGCTGCCGGCGCACCGCGATGTCCTCGTCGTGACGTTTCGCAGAAACGGCTGACGCCAGGCGGCGCGAGGAAGCGGGGCGCTACTCGGCGGCAGTGCGCCGTGCTGTCGGCTCCGGGTTCAGCTCGCGCAGGCGCGGCATCACTTCCTTGCCGAAGAGGCGAATGTTCTCCAACGTGTCCTTGTGATCGAGATGGCCGCCCTGCCCGAAGAACAGCAGATGGCCGAAGCCGCCCACCCGATCATTCAGGCTCTTGATCTGGTCGTAGACGTCGTCGGGGGTGCCCGCAAACACCGTGTCGGCGTCCATGAACTGCTGGACGGTGGCCGTGCGATGCTCGACTGGATTGCCATTGCGATCGCGCACGAAACCCTTGCCGCCGCCCTTCAGCATACCGACGTTGGCGTTGACCGAGTTGTAGCCCGGCGGGTTGGTGAACGGCTCTGCCACGACGGGGGCCGTGCGCACATAATCAGCGATTAGATCGGCACGGCGCAGGCCCTCGGCGCGCGTTGCGCCCACGCCGACGCAGGCCGCATAGGCGAACCGGTCCGGACCGGCCGTCCGACCGAGTTCCTTGGCGCGCTTGCGGTAGGCATCGAACATCGGCCCGGCGACGCTGCCCGACAGGAGCGTGCCAATGACATGTCCCTTCTCGGCAGCCATGATGCCGCTTTCGACACTGAGCCCAGTCATCCACACGGGCGGCGTCGGCTGTTGCAAGGGGCGCGGCCAGATGTTGACGTTGCGATACTGGAAATACTCGCCTTCCCAGTTGAACGGCCCCGTCGTCGTCGACATCGCCTTGATGATCAGATCATGCGCCTCCCAATAGCGGCGCATCAGGCGGGCGGGATTGGTGTTGGCGGGGTGGATCTCGTAGGGCGCGCCCTTGACCAGGCCCATTTCGAGCCGCCCACCCGACAGCACATCGAGCCAAGCCATTTCTTCGGCCACTCGCACGGGGTCTGGCCGGTTGGCGATCGGGTTGCCGAGCGACAGCAGCCGCGACGTCTTGGTTTCGCGCGCAATGATCGATAGCGCCATCGGCACCGACACCGTCATGCAGGTGGCCGTCGAGTGGTGCTCGTTGACCATGATGTCGATGCCGGCCTCGTCACAGGCGGCGAACTCGTCGAAATAGCGGTTGAGCAGCTTGTGGGCGACGTGGGGGTCGACCTCGCTGTTGGGGAGCACCACGCGCAATGAGCCGCGCTTCAGCCCCTCGTCCCACGCGGGATGATAAGCCATCTCGGAAAAATACCAGACGCGCATCGGATCGTCTCCTCGAAGGCTTTAGGCTGCGAACGCAGCGATTTTGGCGGCGAAGGCGTCGGGCTGCTCCCAGGCGGGATAATGGCCGCACTGGGGGATCACCTCGATGCGGGCGCCGGGAATTTCGCGCACCCAGGCTTCGCCGTAGGCCGGCGTGACGATGCGATCGCGATTGCCCCACAACAGCAACGTCGGTTTGTCGATGCGATGCAGCCACGGCTTGAGGCGGGGATTGTGCATGTAGGGCTTCCATCCGTAGAGCGTCAGCGCCTCGCGTCCCCGCACCAGCGCCTGCAGGTCCGCGTCGGAATACCCAGTGAGGTCGAGATGGCCTTTCGATGGGTCGGCCCAGGCGAGGTCCAGGTAGGCCTCGCGCGTCATCGAATGCATGTCGGCGATATCGCGCACGTCACGCGGTCCCACTTTAATCCCGAGCGGTGCGGCGAGCACGACCTTGGAGAAGGCGGCCGTGTTGCGCACCGCCATTTCCGCCGCGATCCACCCGCCGAACGAGGCGCCGACCAGCACCGCGTCTTTCAGGCCGAGCTTGGCGACGAGATCGAGATAGAGATAAGCCAGATCGTCCGTCGTGCCGATCCAATCGGGCAGCGCGGATCGGCCGAACCCCGGGTGCGACGGCGCGATCACACGAAACCGCGCGGCTAGCCGATCGAGCCACGGCCGTTCGACTCCCAGGCCCTCGCCGGCATGTAGGAACAGCAACGGCCGGCCTACCCCTCGTTCCTCGACCTCGAGGTCGACGCCCGCCACCGTCATCATCCCAGCCATTCCATTCCCTCGCTTGACCGAATCTGGCCGCTACAGGCCGTAAACGCCCGTCCGCAGGCCCGTGGGGCAAGCCGTATGCCCACCCCTACCGAAGTCAGCTACACCCCACCCGTAGAAGCAATTGGTGGGTAAGCCTTGCATGCGCGTCGAACCACCCCTATAGGATGCCCGGCGCCGCTCCCTTCGTCTATCGGTTAGGACGTCAGATTTTCAATCTGAAAAGACGGGTTCGACTCCCGTAGGGAGCGCCAAGTCATTTTAATGGCTTGTCAGTCGTGCGATGGCCGGGCTGCGGGGTTGGTCGGGCGGGAACTCTCCGCCTTGGCTTGTTCCCCCAGTGCAGGCGTGAGCCTCCAGGAATTTCCGGCCGAGCGGCGTCACCGTGACCTGAATGCCCTGACGGCCGCAGGCTTCGCCCACCACGAGGCCGCGCTCGACGGCATCCTCCCACACGGTCAATCTGGGGCACGATGTGCGCCACGCCTCCATGACGTCGGCGTAGGGGCGGGGTTCCTTCGCCACCCATTCGACGAGATCGAGAACCAGAGGATCGAGCGTCGCTGACATGATGTCTTCCCTCCAAAGTCGAGGACTGACCAGCGAAGATGCTGACTCTGGGGCGCATCCGGGGTACTTCGTCAGCCGAGATGGTCAACAAGGCCACCATCGGGGGCAAATTACAAGAGAGGTTCCGCCGTGGGCAAATTCGTCGCCGCCGTCATTGCTGCCGCCTTGCTGATGCCGCAAGCCTTCGCGCTGGATCAACCCGGCGTTTGGAAGACGGCCCTCAAAGCAGCCGGCGTCGAGCCGCAGTGAGGCGGCGGCTGCACCCTGGATGGCGGTCTTCACAGAGTCGTCATTTCACGGTGCAACGGCGCTGCCGCTACACTCCGTTGTCTGCCGATCTATGGATCGCCGAGACCTTCAGATACCGTTTTCCCCGAGGAGCCGACCACCGATGACGATCAAATGCACCCTTGTCGTTGCTTTGATGGCAGCGATGTTTACCCACGGCGCATTGGCCGTCGACACGCAAGTCTCGAAGGACGCACCGGACCTGACCGCAGTGCGCGCGAAAATCAAAACACAGGATTTCGCCGGCGCTATTGTCGACCTGAAGAAACTGGCCGACACGCACGACCATGCCGACGTTTACAACCTGCTCGGCTTCAGCTTGAGAAAATCGGGCGATATGAAGGGGGCTGCGCTTTATTACGCCAAGTCTTTGGACTTCGATCCCGAGCACAAGGGCGCCCTGGAGTATCAGGGAGAAATGTTCGCTCAATTGGGCCAGATGGAGAAGGCAAAAGCCAATCTGGTCAAGTTGGTCAAGCTGTGCCCTAACGGGTGCGAGGAGCGCGAAGACTTGGATAAAGCCATCGCCGACGCGGAAAAATCGCCCAAGCCCGCCAGCAAATGAACATCAAGGGATATCCGTTGCGCCTCATCTCGAAGCTGTCCGCCGTCGCGCTCGCCGCGGGGCTCGCGCTGACGTCGGCGGCCGCGGAAACGTTCACGTTCGTCGCACTCGGCGATATGCCCTACGGGGATACGCAGAAGACAATGCCGCGCCTGCGTGCGCTCGTCGATGTTGTGAACAAGCGAAAGCCCGCCTTCACGTTGCATGTTGGGGACTTCAAGTCGGGCTCCACGCCCTGCTCGGACGCCGTGTTCCAAGAACAGCTCGACGTCATGAAATCCTTCCAGCAGCCGCTCGTTTTTACACCCGGCGATAATGATTGGACGGATTGTCATCGCAAGGAAGCCGGTGGTTTCGATCCCATCGAGCGACTGCGCAAACTTCGGTCCATGTTTTTTGCCGCTCCCGAAAGCCTCGGAGCGGTGCGCATGGCACTCGAGCGGCAGGGGGACATCGCACCCGAGTACAAGACGTTCGTCGAGAATGCCCGGTTCTCGCGCGCCGGCGTGCATGTCGTGACGGTGCATGTCGTCGGCTCCAACAACGGTCTGGAAGCGCGCGATCGACGTGCTGCGAGCGAGTTTTTCGACCGCGATCAAGCCAACGTCGCATGGCTCCGCAGCAGTTTCGCCAAAGCGACGAAGGAGGGCGCCAAGGCCGTCGTCATCGCGATGCAGGCCGATATGTTCGAATACGACTTCGGGAATTTCGGCAAGGATGAGCACCTGTCGCATTCGGGCTTTGCAAACGTGGCCGACGCTCTGGTTCAGGAGACGAGAGCCTTCGGCCGCCCGGTCTTGCTCATTCATGGCGACACGCACAATTTCCGCGTGACGACGCCGTTCCGCAAGCGAGCGCCCGCCATGCTGGCACTGCAAGTCTTCGGCGCCGACCAGATGCATGCCGTCGAAATTACCGTCGACACGGACGATCCGGCCGTGTTCGGCTTCCGCCCGATCTGGAACAGGGCGGAGTAAAACCTCAATCTGACATTCGTCCTGGAATCGGTTTGAATTCGACATGACGCACGAAACTCAAAATGGCGACGCGATCGTTGTCGTGACGGCGGCAAAGACGTGCGCCGCCTTTGCCGTGACGCTTCGGCAGCCGGCCTCCGTCGGTGGTGAACTGGGCAACATCACGTCCATCGATGCGGGCTGGCAGATCGAGTGGATCGGCGCGCCAGCGCGCGACTGGGAGGCGATCGCGCAGGCGCTGTGGGAACCGGACGGCGACCAACGAACAGCGAATGCCCACAGGCTCTCCCACAGTGACGCCGCTGCGGAGACGCACGCCTTCGCCGCGTTCGTCGGTGACTGCCTTGTCGGGGCTCTGATCGTTCAGCCGACCGTGGACAGTATCGGTCGTGACTGGCTGATCGCCCGCCTCGGGACAGTGCTCGGGCCCTCGGAGCGGTTTCGTCTGCTGGCTGGACGACCCAGTGGTGTTTTATCCCCACGCGGACCGACGGTGTGCTTCTGCTGCGATGTCGGGCGCAATGACATCGTCGATGCCGTGCGGGCGGGCTGCTCGAGCATGGCCATGGTCAGCGAGAAGACGCGGGCGGGGAGCAACTGCGGTGTGTGCCGACCCAACGTCGCCCGCGTGATCCATGCGGCGTTGTCGGTCGCGAGCGACTGGCGCACGACAGCGCCGCCGCTTTGACCGATGCCGGCGTGTCAACCCAGGAAACCGAGGATTTTCGATCGGCATCGACCGAGTGGATTCGAAAAAAGGGGGGTGTTCATGCGACGTCGGGATTTCATCATCGGGACGACAGGAACGCTGATCGCTGCGCCGTCTATTCTGCGCGCCCAGACGAAATGGCCAGAGCGCCCGGTGAAGCTCGTCGTGCCGTTTGCGCCGGGAGGATCGACCGATCTGGTGGCGCGGCCTTGGGCGGAAAAGCTGACCCAGGAATTCGGCCAGCAGTTCATCGTCGAGAACCGGGGCGGGGCGTCGGGCATGATCGGTGCGGAAGCGGTCGCGAAGGCGCCGCCCGATGGTTATACCTTTCTGCTCGGGACCAGCACCGCACTCGTCACGCTGCCCATGGTGCGCAAAGTTCCCTATGACCCGAAATC
>JANOKV010000158.1:0-11348 GCA_031419415.1 Hyphomicrobiales bacterium
CCGGCGAGGCCACCATGGGCCGCCAAACAGGAAATGTGATCGCGCAGCGGATCCGTCTCGGTGACGGGCAAGTCGCGCTTGGGCGCTGGAAATGGTGTCGTCGGCATGCACAAGATGGTGCCGGGCGGCAGCAAATACGCAAGTCGCGCGCGTGCCTCTTCACGCATCAGCGCGGCCCATCCACGATCGATGGCAGAGATCTGCGACCCCACAATGAGTCCACGTGCCACGGTGAAGGTCATGCGCGGGTTGTCGTGCTCGACCCAGTCCTTGAACGTCGTCCAAGCTTCGTGCGGCTGCAGCGTCCGTTGCGCCCGAGACCAGACCGAGAGACCTTGCGGGGCAAGAAGGTCCTCCCGTGTGGCGCCGATCAGCGTGGAGAGACGATTCACCAGGGCTCCGAGGGCTGCTCGAGTTTCCGGCGTCGCCATGCCGAACGCGTCGACAGCGACGACCAGGCGGGTGGGCAGCACTTTCGGAATGATTTCCCGGAGCATCACCTCCGAGACCTTGGCAAACGTATCTGCATCACGAGCGAACCAGCCGGTCGTGTCTGACGTCGGCGCCTGGGGCAGCATGCCGTCGAGCGGCAACCGGCCATGCGTCGGGCGGATGCCGTAGAGACCACAGAAGCTCGCCGGCACGCGCACCGAGCCACCGGTGTCGGTACCGAGCGCCGTGTCGCACAAGGCAGCGGCCACAGCCGCTGCCGAACCTGACGATGACCCGCCCGGGACGCGATCGGGCGCCGCAGTGTTGAGTGGCGTGCCGTCGAACGCATTCTCACCGAGGATGCCGAGGGAGACTTCGTCCGTAATCGTTTTGCCAACCAATGTGGCGCCTGCATCGAGCAAAGTTTGCACAGCCCAGGCATGGGACGTCGGTATAGGATACCAGCGTGGCCAATCCGGGCTACCGCCGGCCGTCGGATGGCCTGCGACATCGAACAAATCCTTGGCGGCGAATGTGAGTCCGGCCAGCGGTCCACCGGGACGGCCCTCGATACGAACTCGCGCTCCCGGGATGAAGGCCTTGGCGGAGCCGTTGTCATCAGGGGTGCTCATTCGCGGTCACCGTCTCTTGCTGCCATCCAAGATGCAACTGTAGCCACGCCCGAGCTGGCAGGACAAGCCGGCTGCTATGTTCTCGTCCAAGACGATCTGTACACCTGCTTGACCAGGTGATGCAGCCCTACTTGTGGATCGACCTGTTCAAGGGTCTGACTGAATTGTCCACGGCAGTTTTCTCCGCTCCACAGCGATTGACGAATTATCGAACCCGCGCCTGTTTCCATGAAAGACTAAACCGTCGCCAGTGGAAGTTGCGAGAACACATTCGTTTCGAACGTCACTCTTCCTGCGAACGGCCCCCAGCCGCGACGAGCCTTGAATTCCGCGCTGTCGAGGACGTGCATGCCGTCTATCTCGTAAAGGGCTAGAAAACGACGACCATGAGCCGAATCCCCCGTGCAATAACGACGGCCCGCACGAAACCCTGGACAGGCCAGTATCTCCGGCAGATGCACAGTGTCGTACCAGCGATTCCATGCGACCTCGATTTCCTCCGGCACTTCCGCGCGCACGACCAGAACATGCTCGGGCAAAGTCATCGCACTCCTCCATCGCTTGCCTCAACTCGCTGACGCTCGATTGCGTGAGCTTCGCCACCTGCAGGACCAAGCGTCCGCTGTCGGGTGTCGAGCAGCCTCATCGTATCTCCGCTAGTTGGGCAGATTACCATTGGACGGCGACGACAGCTAACTCTGCACAACGACGGTCAACCATTTTTGCGCTTCGAACAACCAGCCTTGCCAAGTGGCCAACCGTCTTAGGCGACGCTAAATTGATGACAGCACTCTTCGACCACCTCACGCATCAGGGTCGGGACCGGCACGGAAGTTGGTGGTGAAGTGCCGCGCCTGATCGCACCAGCCGGCCAAATACTCACTGCTTCGCTCCAGCTCCGCAACTCCTGCCTCAGCCGACTGGCCATGAACCCTTCGTTCGTCAAACCATACCATCATCATTGACCCACTTTTCCTTCGCCGCAGTGGTGGATGTTACTCCGCCGATGACGGGCCGGCGTCCTGTAAACGGAACCCCCTCCGCACGCATTTTCGCCCAAATCAGCCGTTATACCGTTGATTCATAAGGATTTTTTATGATATTTCCGGAAACGGAAGACCCCCACGAGAAATTTGCACAGCGCCACGCCCCGGGCGCTGCGACCCGCAGGGGTAGGTTTGAATTGTACGGTCCCTTGATTTGGACGTCGTTCGATTGGCGGCAGCCGACGAATCCCGGCAGCAGGCGCAATGTCAGTAAGGAAGTCTGCTGCGGACTTTGGCATCGGAGTCGTGCCATTTCGCATCATGGTCGTAAGACGCCGCAAGGCTCTCGAGGATGCCGGCCACGTAGGGGTAGTCGAAGGCCAGCCTGTGTGCGAACCCGCGATAACGTGCGGAGAGGTCGCGCTCCTGGTCCCCGCCTTCACCGCGCCAATGAACGCCTCGGGCATTATAAACGCCAATCTGAAATCCGGAGGCAACGTTTTGTGAGGCCATCGACTCGAGCGCCTCACATACCGGCGGACACGGCCAAATGCCGTCTTCTCCTGCCGGGGCCTTGGCGAGAAGCTGCCCGATCATTTTATCGGCAATCTCTGCTCTACTGTATCGCGTGCAAGATGTGCGTACTTCGGCGAGCCAAGCTTTGAGATCATCGACGTTGATTATGCCATCATGGCCGGTGCCGGGGATGCGCTTTATCCTCGTCAGAAGGGCATAGGTCGCCGAGGCGATCCGGCTGCGGCGTTCCTGGTCCTCAATTCGCCACGCAGGCGGATCTTCCTGGTCGTCATCGCGCTTGTAGGTTAGCGCGATGGCCTCGACAAACATCGCGGGTGAGCTCGCAATCTGCTTCTCGAGATTGGGGATGCCGTGAGGGCTGTGATCGAGTGCCTCGATGAACTGGAACTCGAGATGAGCCATATCGTCAACGGAGATGCCTCCCCTGCGGCCGAGCACTTCGAGCGCTTCGGAAATCTCGTACTGCTGCAGCCGGAACGGTGCAGGTTTTTCATCGGGAACTGTAGTGAGCGCCATGAGGAGTCGCTTTAGCCGGGAGGTCTCGACATTGGCCCAGTCGAGATGCACGGCATGAAAGGACGCACCGGGACGCCCGGCATCGACGAGCCCGTCGATCAGTTCGTTCAGTTCCTCAGGAGTATACCGGTTCCAATGAGCAGGGACGTTGGCCCAGTAGCCGCGCCGCTGCTCATCCATTTCCTTGCCGTCCAGAAGCCGCCACGTCTCGTTGCGGAGCGGCAGGCACACATAGAGCGCGAGCATGGTGGCCTCGTCCGCTCCCGTCTTGATGCTGACTGCGATCGCCGCTGCCGCCAGCGTATCAATCTTCAGAAAATACCCGCGCAGGCACTGCCTGAATTGTTCCTCCATGTCGCCGGTTGCGGCCGCAAGGCATGCCTGCACGAACGCCACGCTCGCCTTGGGACCTTTTGCGATCGCGGCCATAATGTATCCGATGATGTACGGAGCGCCGCTCGATTGCAGGAGCGCCGTCAGTCCCGCGAAGCCGCGCGCGGTCCAGATTTCGCGCATCGCCATGAGGCGATCGCGCTCGATGCGCTCCTCGCGTTTCTCGTGGTCATGATCTCCGCCTTCGATCTCATCGAGCGACTCATCGACCCAAGTCGATGAAAACAGCCAGCCGTGCCGGATGACGGGATCCGCGGGCGCAAGTCGTGCCATAACTTCGGCCGCATATTCCTTGGCGGCCGCCTTCATGCCTCTGCGGCGGGCGTACCGTGTAAAGGCGAAGCGCCGGATGTGCTCACGCAGAGCGGCCTTCGCATCCTCACCGGGGCCGGAAGCGGCCCATTCATCAATGAGTCTCCATACCCGAGCTTGATACTCGTGAGAGAGCTTTTCGAGCACTTCAAGGCGTTCCACCAGATCACCAAGCGTCTTCTCATCGTACTGGGGCCAGGAGAGCGTGAGATCGACGGCTTTGCGCATAAATGCGAAATGCTCGCCCTGCCGTTCCCCGGCGAGCGACTGACCCGCACCGGATGCGTCGCTGCGAAAGCTTGGGCGGCGGTTGGAGCTGCCAATGCGCGAGTCTGGCGCGAACTGCTCGGTGCAGATTTCCCAGCCGATCTCAGGAAAGAGCCTTACCAGCAGCTCCAACGCCTGAATGCGCTGCTCCAGAGATGCCGCCGTCTGCGGCATCCACGATCGGAAGATCGACTGCAGCGTCTCTTTGGGCTTTTTGGTCCAGCTGTCATCGATTTTTCTGGTGCAGAGCCGACCCAGAATGTCGATCACGTGCGGCAGGTTTTCCGGCTTCCACGCCAGCGTTTCCAGGGCCCAGAACAGACCGGTGCATGGAGTGTCAGCGCCGAAAAGTCCGCTGTCCACGGGCCGCAAGATCTCGAAGAGCGCGGGATCATTACGGTCGAGGTCGTCATTGATCAGGAGCAGGAACTCTTTCGGCGCGGCCTCGGCGTAGTGGGGCAGATCATCGTTGTGAGAGAGCAGCTTTTCGAGGGTGAGGGGTTTGAGGAGTCGCTCAATCAGACGCACGACTTCTGTCTGCACATCAAAGTCGAGTTGATTGCGGAACAGATCATCGCCGTGAACAGCGAGGATAACGAGCGTCTCGCGAATACCGGCGCGCAGCGCGGCCGAATGCTCGCGCAGCTTGCCATACATGCCCGCTGCCCAGCGGTTTTCCACTGGCAAATCGAGCTTGGGGTCGCGCTCGGAAAGCACAAGCTCGGCAACAAACAGAAAGTCTTTGATGTCTTTCGCGATGACGGAGCCCGCGATGGCGAAGAGCGCGTCGGTTTTTGATGTGACACCGCGATATGTCCCGGTCGACCAGAGCGGTGAGTCATTGAGATATCGCAGAGCCCGGATGCTTTTCTCGACTTCATCGTGATGGCACCCGGCGAGGAGAGACATGACCTCGCAGTCGGACCGTGAGCCCGTGTGCCATGCACCGATCAGCGCCATGGGCACGAGGCGTCTAGCAGTATTCGCATCAGCGACCCAATGTGGGCGGTTGACAGCAGGGGGAGCGAGGCAACGGCGTAGGATCGTCGGCGAACGGGCCGAGCGCCGTGCCAGCCTGTCCGCTTCTTCTTCACCGATCTGCATGGCGGCGAGCGCCTTGCGGAAGTCCTCGTGGCCCAAAATGTCGAGCGTGATGTCGGGGTCGGAGTCTACGGCGTTGCGCGGGCGCACGATGATGCAGTGCAGGCGGCGGTAGAGAGGCGCGAGTTCGGGCTCCACCTCCGACGTATGAACGACCGGTATGAACGGCACCGATGCCGCCGCGAGCGACCGCAATGACTCGGGTGTTTCAAACACCACCGGCAGATCGCGATGCGGGGATGACGCCAGCTGCTCATCTTCCATCACGCAGTGAAGGAAGGCGAGTGCCTCGTCCCTGGAATCTGCGGCAATAATAAAGGGCCGTGACGGGGACGCGCCGAGCCACTCTGCGAATTTGCCTACATAGCTTGTTACTGCCGGGGCGAAAATCTCCAGCGCCAGAGGCGGCGTGCTGGCAAGGGACCAGCGGTTCCAGCATTCATCGAGGCTCCGATAGCCGCGAACGGGACGCCCCAGCTGCTCGGCAAGCCATATCTGTCCGGAGATGGACTGTTCCAGCCACTGCTCGAGATCGCTGGCATCGTAAGCCCGCACGTCCTTCCACTCGCCCTGCGCCGCTTTCTTCCTGGCCCAGGCATCTTTGCCGTCCCATGCGCGGGGAGTGACGAAGACGAATGTCATGCCTGCCCGCTCGGACTTCTCGACAGATTTGAGGCGGGCGGCGTAGTCGCCCTCGGCCTTTTCGGCAGGCCGCTGATTGCATCCAAATTCCCAGCCCGAAACGCCCGCCGGAATCCAGGGTGTTGCCGCGTCCGCATGGACGATGCCGTCCCAGCCGTGACGCTCGGCATTGTCGTATGCCGGAAAGTCAACCTTTCGGAGCGCGGTGCCGGACGAGTGCACCAGCGTGCGCAGCAGGGCGGGCAGCAGGTTGCGCGCCTCGAGCCGGCTCGCCCACGCAGCGATCTGATGGGCCTTGATGCTGGTGATCGCTGGCACATAGGTCCTGACACCGGCCTGGCTCGTTTCCACGTTTGCGGCGGTGCTGTCGTAGGCCGCCTGACGGCCCAGCAGCATTGCGCGGTCTGCCACCGCGCCGAACGCGCGCTCCAGCCGCGCGGCCATGTCGGATGAGAGGGCGGCTTTGCCGTTCAGAAAGTTGGAGAGGGCCGGACGGCCGATGCCGAGGAGTTCGGCCGCCTCCTTCACGGTCATTCCGGCCGGGATGACCTTTTCCCTCACATAGGCACCGGGGTGTTCGGACCGCTCTACTGCTCGCGACATGAAATTCTCTCTTGCCAGATGGCGATTATCCGTCTATATATCGTGTAGCGCATCACAGTACAAGTTATCTTTATGTTCTTATTGAGACAAATAAACCACCCGATGAGCGGCCTCTATGAAGCGGTCATGGAAGCGGTCATGGAAGCGGTCATGGAAGCGGTCATGGAAGCGGTCATGGAAGCGGTCGATCATATGCTTTTTGTTCAGGTAATTATATGATAGTATGCAATTTATGGACAGGAACGATCCGGACATAAAAGCGGACAGAGAAGCGGCACAGGATCGCGGGGAAAATGTCTCGCTGATGGAGCCTCTGCTGTTGTCCGAGGAGTCGCGCCACCGCGCGGCGCTCACCGACCTTGCCGTCGAGCTGGGCCAGCGTGCGGCGGGATTCCGCCGCAGTCTGCCGGACGGCGTGATGATCGCGCTCGCCGATCTCGTCCGCTCGATGAACTGCTATTATAGCAACCTGATCGAGGGGCACGATACGCACCCGATCGATATCGAGCGGGCACTCAGGAACGATTACAGCACCGATCCCGAAAAACGGAATCTGCAACTGGAGGCCAAGGCCCACATCGCCGTGCAACGCTGGATCGACGACGGCGGAATGGCGCGGCGGGCGCTGACGGCGGACGGCATCCGGGAGATACACAGGCGCTTTTGCGACGAGTTGCCGGACGCTTTGCTTGAAGCCGCCAATCCGGATACCGGCGAAACGCTTAAGGTCATGCCAGGAGCGTATCGCACGCGCGACGTGAAGGTCGGGCGGCATGTGCCGGTCAGTCCGGGGGCGGTGCCGCGTTTCATGGAGCGCTTTGAGCGGGGCTACGCGGAACTTGGCAAGACGAACATGATCCTGGCCTCGGCGGCGGCGCACCATCGGCTTGCCTGGATACACCCGTTTCTGGACGGCAATGGCCGGGTCATGCGGCTCATGTCACATACGGTCCTGCGCGATGCCCTTGATACAGGCGGCGTGTGGTCGATCGCGCGCGGCCTTGCCCGGAACGTAGATTCTTACAAGATGCATCTCGCGGCATGCGATCTGACGCGCCGCAACGATCTCGACGGACGCGGCAATCTAAGTGAGGAGACGCTGGCTGAGTTTTCGGTGTTTTTCCTCGAGACCTGCATCGACCAGGTGAAATTCATGGAAACACTGGTGCAGCCGGACAAGCTGCGTGGCCGCATCCTGCTGTGGGCGGAAGAGGAGATAAAGCGGGACGGGCTGCCGCCGCGATCTGGCAACGTGCTCGAAGCCATTCTCTATCGCGGCGAGCTGCCGCGCGGTGATGTCGCCGATCTTCTCCAGACCGGTCCGCGCAATGCGCGCCGCGCAGTCGCGGCTCTGACGGAAGCCGGCGTACTCGCGTCGGAAAGCAGCCGCGCACCGCTCTTTCTCGCCTTCCCCGCCACTTTGGCCTCACGCTGGATGCCGGGACTGTTTCCGGATAAATAAGTTCACATCCAATACCGTGTCCTACTGAGCCATCGTGCGTTTCAATTTCACGATTCAGCGCGCTTTTGATGGTCCGAACGGATCGACTCGACGCTGTTCCGGAGAAGGCCCGTCAGTTCGGCTACGCGGTCGTTCAGTTCCGACGTCGTGCGCTCGAGTAGAGCGATCCGATCGACCAACGGTGCACCGGATTGCCGCGCCCGCTCCTGCGTCGACGCAATAATGCCCTCGTGTGGGATCGCGTACGTACGCAGGCGCTGCGTTTTACCGTTGCGCTGAAAATATCGATAGGTCCGTGGCCCGGTTATCAGCGCGAGTTCCTGGCCCACGCGGAGCCAGGACAAAGTGTGCCAACCGAGCTCAGCGGCCATCTCGACGTACATGGCCTGCAGGTCGGCAGCAAGAGCATGGCCGGTCATTCCGCCCGGAGCCTGCAGCCAGGCGAGCAATCGGCGTGCGTGAAGATCGGGCTTCTTGCCAGGGTCTGGCTCCAGGCCGATCGCGTTCGAGGCGAGGTCGGAGTCGATGGAATCGACGTTGGTGGTCTGACCGGTCTTCCCCTGGGCCAGGCTGGCCATCGGGACAGCACCGGAATCCACTCCCCGAGTCGACATCTTGTCATCCATCCCGGACTTTCTCATCAGGGAACGCAAGGCGGCTCCGATGCCGATGCGGTCAGTATCGCTCCGCGCCATGCTCAATCCTTTCGGAGTTCATTCCGTGAATCAACGTTGATTGACTTGCGCTATCCTGGGCCGTTATTGCCACGGCATCCTCGAACCTTTCTCACCCCTGACCGTGGGGTGATCTGACCACGAGCGTCCCGGATCAGCTCGAGATGTTTATGTTCCGCGCCCAGCGCATTCCATCTCATTCCGTAGCCGGCATCTTAAAGGCGGCGAGCACAGTCAACGACGGCCCGGGCAGCACGACGCCAATCTCCAGGAGGCGCATGGCTATTCCCGGCTTGCTTGCCATCCTGCGGGCCCGCTCGGACCTGTATCGCGTCGATCGCATCAGCGACGCTGGCACCGCGGCAGCGTAAGCTTGCACCCCATTTTTTAGAATTCCAGAACGCGCGACAGAACGATTCCGATCGAGCGCTCAATTTTGAATTGTTGCTCGTCATCTTGCAGGCCTTCTCAGGCCGAGATCTCCGACAACCTCACCCACGCATCTGTTGACGAGCGCGACAAGGCCGCCGGCGCGCACGTCCAGGTCCGACCACACCACCAGCGCGTGGTCGAGGCCGTGCTTTGTCGCCATCTTCGCTGCGGTCATGCGCGTGAACTGCGTGACGATCGAGTGGCCGGAACCAACGTCCGATGGCTTGCGCCCGTCGGCGACGAAGCGAATCGCCAGTTGCGGGTTCATCATCCGATGATGATGCGCGTTCTGCATCGCGGCCTCGATCGCGTTCCCCACGTTCGCGCATCTGCCGGCACCTGAAAGCAGGTGCCCCAGGCGAGCGCGCAGCGGCACCGCAACTCCGCCGGCGACGAGCTCGACCACGATAGCCTCGAAGCGGTCGAGGTTGGCGTTGAGCCCGCTGTCGTGGTCCACGAGTTCGCATAGCAGTCGATTGGCGCGCATACTCGGGTGAGCGTCAAATAGGGTCACAATGTAGGTCCCCCATTGGATACTTCCTGCTGCACCAGCTTCACGTGGCGAGGTTCACCGGCGATATCGTGCGCCTCGTCCGACATCGAAAAACGGTCACGCATGGGCGGTCTCCGCAATGGTCAGCAGGTTCTGCAGGGCGCCGTAGGCGGCATCATCGCTCGATAGACCTCGGCCGATCACGTCATCAGAGAGCCCCGGCAATCGGCGGCGCAATGAATTGCGGGCGAGTGATTGAAAATAGGCCGACGGGTCTCGCGGCGTGACTTTCGCGGTCTTGGCAATCAGGTCGTCCACGTCGAGACCGAGACCTTCCACTCGCCGGATGAGGTTGGCGTCAATCGGCACCACTTCACTGCCAGAAGCCAAGCTGTTTTTTTCCCCTTCCTGATCTGTTTCTGCATCTTTTTCTGTATCTGTTTCTGAGTCTGGAGGCGTTACACTGCCGTTACACGTAACGTTACAGGCTGTTATCCGTTTGTTCTTGCGATGCTTTTGAACCCGTTTTGCGCTCGAGTCCGACACGTATTGGCGTATTTTCCAATTGTGCGGCTGGCGCGTTCCGTCGGTCGCGATGTCGATCAATTCGGCGAGTATCAGGTCGTCGAGTTGGGACTCTGCGTCTTGCACCGAAATGCGCAGCCGGAAAGCGATGTCGTCGAGAGACCTGGGCAGCTTCCCACCCAACGTGGAAGCGAGGCAGAGCAGATTGATCCACGTCTTGAAGAGTGTCGGTGATAACCGCTGCACCTTCGGATCGTTGAGCGTCTCCGAATACAGCCGAAACCACCGATTGGGCGTGTTCATCTGCGAGCCTCTTTGCTCCATGTGCCAGTTACCAACCGTTCAACGGCTGACTCCATTGGCGGCCGCGGTGAGTATTAGTAGAGCCCAAATCGACCGCCACGCCTGGTTCGTCGCTCAACCACGAGCGGGCCGGCGTCGGCCGCGTTTTTGATATGTGTGGCGACGCTGTGGTTGGACAGCCCTGTGTCGCACATTAGTACGGATCGACGGCAAACAGCCGAGGCCCGCGTCAGCGGCGTAGTTGGCGATCGAATAAGGGGCGGCAGCGTTAGAAGCACGGCGTCGCGTCAATTCCAGACGCGCACCGGTGTTCGACTCATTACGCCCCACCCGGCGTGACGTCGTTTGGCGGCCCAGCGCAACGGTTCGAGCGGTCCACGCCCGCGGCCGTCCCAGATCCGTTCGAGTTTTCGCATTCCCATTTTGGAGTCCGAATTGTTCAGCCGTTGGCGTGGACGCGTTACGCTGCAAGCGGCGTCCCCTCAAACGAGAAATTTCACTATCCGCATTAGCGTTCGCGTATGGGCTCATTAGACAACCCGTGGCGATCAACGCTCTTGGCACTGCGAAAATCGCTTGTCGACCGACGACGCTCTGCCTCGAGCGCGGCCAGAATGTCGGCGCCGCGATACCAAATCTGCCGGCCGTACCGGGAAAATGGCAGTTCCGAGTTTTCTCGGCGCTTTCGCCGCAACGTGCTCTTGGCCAAGCCTGACAGCTCGGACCATTCGTCTTCGGAGTAGTATGCAGCCGGATCAACGACGATTGGCATCAGCATCACCCGTAGCCTGCACGCCCGTCGTGACTCGGCGATCATTCAGCCAGCGGGACACCTCCGCTCGCTGATATACAAAGCGGTTTCTGAGGCGGATCGACTGAGGGCCAAATGCGTTTTTTCGCCAACCATTCAGTGTCCTGGGGGAAATCCCCATGATTGCCGCTGCCTCTCGGGTGCGGATCAGTTCGGCGGATTGCTTCATATCCATGCGCTCTCGCGTCGATCGGTTCGTTTCTGTTACGAACGATCGCTAACGCGCG
>JANOKV010000159.1:0-2037 GCA_031419415.1 Hyphomicrobiales bacterium
ACTGCTCCTCGACGTAGAGCGGTGTGACCCGAACGCGAACACCATTGGTTACGGCTTCATACATGGAGATTGCGCCTACGAGGATGCTCGAGGAGTACGTTGTCATAGCTTAAGCGCAGCGATGCCACGGTCAATGTCGGCTGCAAGATCACTGTAAGCTTCCAGCCCGACCGAGAGGCGCACGAGGCCATCGGTGATCCCCAACTCCGCCCGAGAGTCGGGCTTTAATCGCTGATGGGTCGTCGTCGCTGGGTGCGTGACGAGGCTCTTGGTATCACCCAGGTTGTTGGATAATTCGATGAGGGACAGTGCATTGAGGAAGCGAAAGGCCGCCTCCTTGCCGCCTTCGACCTCGAACGACACGAGCGTCGATCCCGCTTTCATCTGGCGCTTGGCCAGTGCCGACTGTGGATGGTCCTCACGGCCCGGATAGAGGACCCGCTTCATGCCGTCGGGCCTGCGCGACACCAGGTGCTCAGCGAGCCGTGTCGCCGTTTCGGTCTGGGCGCGCACACGAATGCCCAGCGTTTCTAATCCCTTCACCATCACCCACGCATTGAAGGGGCTCAGTGCACCGCCAGTATGCTTATAAAAAGGATGCAGGTGTTCGCTCACCCACTTCTCCGACCCCAGCGCAATGCCGCCGAGAACACGGCCCTGTCCATCGATGTGCTTGGTCGCCGAGTAGACGACGATGTCGGCGCCCAGCTCTAAGGGTCGCTGATACATCGGCGTTGCAAACACGTTGTCGACGACGACGAGCGCGCCGGCATCGTGCGCCAGATCCGATACGGCCTGGATATCGACGAGATCGAGACAAGGATTGGACGGCGTCTCGAAGAAGAAGGCGCGCGTGTTGGGCTGCCGGGCTTTGCGCCAAGCCTCCACGTCACGTCCGTCGACCAATGTCGTCTGAATTCCATAACGTGGCAGCAAATCCTGCACGACATAAAGGCACGATCCGAACAGCGCCTTAGCGGCCACCACATGATCGCCTGCCTTCAAGAAGCACAGAAGTGACGCAGAAACCGCAGCCATGCCAGACGCCATCGCGCGGGCGGATTCTGCACCCTCGAGCAGCTTCATGCGCTCTTCGAACATCATGACGGTCGGATTGGCGTATCGCGAATATATGAACCCGCCGGATTCGGTCTTGAAGCGTTCCTCGGCCTGCTCGGCGCTGTCGTAGATATAACCCTGCGTCAGGAACAGCGCTTCGGAGGTCTCGGCGAACTGCGACCGCATCGTGCCGCCATGCACCATCCGGGTTTCAGGAGACCAATCCGCAGCTCGATTGATGTTACGCGACTTCGGCATTCGACGACCCTCGCTTCGGTGTTGCTTGCGAACACCCATCCCCGGCCGCTGTCGCCTGCGGAGCACCGAGCGCTGTCCTCAATGGGGAGCGAGCGAGCGGCCCTTTAGCGAATTATTTTTCGTGGCTGCAAGCCGGCCGGCCAAATCACCACGTTCTGCCAAGCAAATAACCTGCTGCTACGGCCGTCGTCAATGGTTCCATCGCCCTGTCAGCCGCAATCAGATCGCGAGCGTGGGTGCCCTCTCGTGATGGGTCGTTCGCCCCTGATAGGCATGCCCCAGACGCAGCACCGTCGCTTCGTCGAACCAGGGCGCGGCAAGTTGCATGCCGAGTGGCAGGCCCTCGGTGTCGAAGCCACACGGTACGGAAAGCGCCGGCACGCCCGCAAACGACCAGCAGTAGGTGAACTTCGTGATCTGGCGGATGGTGGCAAACCAATCGTCGCCCTCCAGTCCCACCATGGCTTTTGGCGCCCCGAACGGCACCGACGGTGTGAGGATCGCGTCGACTTTAGTAAATACGTGGCGCAGCCGCTGCTTGAAAATCTCGTTCCAGCGCAGAGCCGCTGCATACTCGTGCCCCGCCACCGCCTTACCCAACATCGCACGCGTGTAAACATCCCGGCCGAAATCCTGCGGCCTCGTCTCGAGGCGCTCTTTGTGAACATTGTAAGCGTCGGCGAGCAAAACTTTGAATGCCAACAGCTCGTGACTGCGTTC
>JANOKV010000160.1:0-9155 GCA_031419415.1 Hyphomicrobiales bacterium
ACACGATCATGCCGAAAAACCAAATCAGTTGGGGGATCCAAAGCGGCGCCTGAAGGGGGGTATTGGAGCGCTTTAGCGTGCTGACACTTTCGGCGACTTCGAAAAAACCGCGATAGGCGCAAAACATGGCCATGGCGGCCAGCGTCACCATCGCCAAGACATTCAAGATCGAATGCACCCAGTAAGGGACGTAGGGAAATAGCAGCGTCACCCGCATGTGCGAGCGCGTGATCAGCGCGTAGGCGAAGCCGACGGCGCTGACGCCGGCCATCATGTAGCCGCCGATTTCGTCGAGGCCCTGGAACGATACGTTCAGGAACTTGCGTGAGAGCATCTCGATCGTGGCGGCAAACGCCATGAGCAGGAGAGCCCAACCCGCGATAATGCAACAGATACGCGCAACAGCGCCGTAAGTCTTGAGCGCGGCATCCATTCAGCGATCCCCGAAGTAGGCGTCCGGCCACGAAAACGGGCTGAGCGAAACGATGTTCGATCAGCCCGTTTAGAGTCTTATGGCGCGGCGACCAGATTGACGACCTTGCCGATGGTGTCGTTCCAGTTCTTGACGCAGTCGGCATCGGCGCCGCAGCGCTTGGCCCAACGCTTCAGAACGACGTCACGCATGGCGGTATCCAGCGCTTTGTGATCGGCTTCGGCTGGTTCCACCTTGACGAGCTTGCCGGGCTTGCCCGCTTTGCATTCGCCACCGGTACCCGTCGTGCAGGCCAGGCCTTCGGAAGCTTCCTCGATAATCACCTTCCACCATTTGTCGGTGTCGCCCTTGAACTCTTTCTCGATCAACGCCTTGGTTGGCGCATCGAGCTTGTTCCAGGTTGCGAGGCTCACGCCGGTGAACGTCATGCTGAAGCCGACTGGCAACGTCAGGACGTGGGTCGTGACTTCGTGCCAACCGGCTTTGTAAGCGGGCATGGTGCCGGTGATGCCGCAATCGACGGTGCCGCGCTGAAGGGCGGGGACGACTTCCCCGAACGGGATGGTCACACCGACGGCGCCCAGCCCTTCGACGAGATCACCTTGCGAGGTGCCCTGGACGCGGACCTTCTTGCCTTTGATGTCGGCCAAGCCTTTGAGCGGGAAGTTGCAGTAGAGGTACTGCGTCGGCCAGGGGTAGTAGTTCATGATCTTGCCGCCGTAGTGCTTCTCGAAGCGGGCGTTCAAGATTGCGCCGTAAACGTCTGCGGTCTTGCGCGCTTCGTCGAAAGTCTTGACGACACCGGCGATGTCGATGCCTTCCATGATGGCGTCTTCAGCAATGTAGATCGGCAGCGCGTGCACGAAGTCGAACAGGCCGAGCTTCATGAGCCGCATCAACTCGGTGCCCTTGAGGCCCAACTCGTTGAGGGACTGCACGTTCGCGGTCAAATTGCCTTTGGAGGCATCGGGAAGGCGCTTCTGCCAGAACGGCAGCTCGTTTTCTTTCCAATGGGTGAGGAAGTTCCAGGTGCCGACGACTTTGAATTGATGTTTTTGTACGTCCTGGGCGCCGGCAGGCGCGCCGAGTGCGATGGCAGTCGCCAACGCAGCGGCTGCTGCTAAGATCGTCCGCATGCAAGGATCTCCCTTTTTATTCAGCCATTTTTGTCCGCTGACCCGGATCGGAAACAGCAAAGCCACAGCCGGTGGCGTTTCGCAAGCCCGGATGGGCGACTTACTGGCGATAACGCAGGCCAACGTGACGCAAAAACACCGAGCAATTCATGAATGTGGCAATTTGCCACCAAACAAAGCGAGCCGTAGGAGCTGGCCGCTTGTGCTGGCCGCCGACATGGGACATTTAGGGGTTTGGCGACCGCGCACCTGAGCCATATTCAGACCAGAGCCCTCGATGTCCACACCGACGTCATCAGCCGAATTGAAAAAGCAGCATCTCATCGATCCCGAGATCTGCATCCGGTGTGGGACGTGTGAAGCGACGTGCACGGTTGGCGCCGTGAGCCACGACGACCTCAACTATGTCGTCGATGCGTCGAAATGCAATTTTTGCATGGACTGCATCGCACCGTGTCCGACCGGCTCCATCGACAACTGGCGCATCGTGGCGCAGCCCTATGCGGTCGCCGATCAGCTGACCTGGTCGGAATTGCCGCCACAGGCCGACTTTGGACACGCGGCCTCGGGGGCGACGGAGGCGATCGAAAGCGAGGTTGGGCTGCTGCTGGATGCAGCGCACGCCGGATCTGGCGGCCGGCCGGTGGCCCCCCGCTCGGCAGCCAAGCCCAGCGTCAACGTGTTCACGCGCGCCCGACCAGTGATCGCGACCGTGCAGGGCAATTTCCGCATTACGGCCGCAGACGCCGAAAGCGACGTGCGCCATGTCGTTCTGGGCTTTGGTGAGGCGCAGTTTCCGGTCCTCGAGGGCCAATCGATCGGCATTCTGCCGCCGACGACGGATCCGGACGGCCGCGAGCATCCGGTTCGTCTCTACTCGGTGGCCTCGGCGCGCGATGGCGAGAAGCGCAACGCCAACAACCTCGCGCTGACGGTCAAACGGGTGCCGGGCGGCCTGGTTTCGGATTGGCTGTGTGGCCTTGCTGTCGGTGCGAAGGTTCGCGTGACGGGACCGTTCGGGGCGACGTTCCTGATGCCCGACGATACGGCGGGCGACATCATCATGATCTGTACCGGGACGGGCTCGGCGCCCTTCCGCGCGTTCACCGAGAGGCGACGGCGTGCAGCCCCAGACGCATCGGGGCGCATGGTGCTCTTTTTCGGCGCACGCACGCCTCAGGAGCTGCCCTACTTCGGTCCTCTGCAAAAAGTGCCCGCAGCGCTCCTCGAGCAACACCTGGTGTTTTCCCGTCTCGCGGGCAGCCCGAAAGAGTACGTCCAGGAACGCATGCGGGCCGTTGCGCGCCAGGGAGATTTGGCTCAACTCGTCGCTTCGCCTGGAACGCATGTCTTCATCTGCGGATTGAAGGGTATGGAGGCTGGCGTCGACCGTGCGCTCGAGGAGCTATGCCGCGATGCAGGAAGCGATTGGGCGACACTCAAGCCGCTGATGCGCAGCGAAGGGCGGTATCATGTGGAGACCTATTGAGTGAGCTCCGGGTTGTTTGCCCTCCTGGACGATGTCGCCGCGATCGCCAAAGTCGCGGCCGCATCGCTGGACGACACAGCGGCCCAAGCCTTGAAACTCGGAGCCAAATCGGCGGGCATCGTCATCGACGATGCGGCCGTGACGCCCCGCTACGTGGTCGGGTTTGCGGCCAGACGTGAACTGCCGATCATCGGCAAGATCGCCCTGGGATCGCTGCGCAATAAGCTGCTCTATCTGCTGCCCGGCGCGCTCGGGCTCAGTTTCTTTGCGCCCTGGGCGATCACCCCATTGCTGATGACGGGGGGCGCGTACCTGTGCTTCGAGGGTTGGGAAAAGGTCCAGGAGTATCTGCACCCTAAAGACACCGGGCTGAGTGAAGAGGTCCATATCGTAGCGACGAGCGGCATCGCAGCCGATGCGGCTGCTCAGGTCCGTGAGGATGCTCAGGTGGCCGGGGCCATTCGCACGGATTTGATCCTCTCGGCAGAGATCATGGCGATTAGTCTGGCCGCTATCGAATTGCCGGGATTCTGGGCGAAGGCTGCCGTCCTGGCGCTCGTCGGCGTCCTGGTCACGTTGGGCGTCTATGGCGCTGTGGCGTTAATCGTGAAGGCAGATGATTTCGGCGTCTGGCTGGCTCGTTCTGGCAAGCTCGCGGCGACACGCGCATTTGGTGGCAAGCTCGTTCAGGCGATGCCCGGTGTGCTGCTCTGGCTGAGCATCGTGGGAACGGCTGCCATGTTGTGGGTCGGTGGCGGCATCATCGTGCACGGTGTCGAGGACTACGGCCTGGGGATCATTCCGCACGCGATTTCCGACTTCGCGACGGCCGTCGGGAGCGCGTTCGGGTCGGCGCAGGGGTTCATTGCGTGGGTCGTGGCTGCAACCGTTGCGGGCCTTGTCGGAATAATCATCGGGTGGGTCGTGGCGTGGATCGTGGCCCGTGTCGATCGCTTCAAAACACCGCTCGTCGCACGCGGTGGATGAGGGCGCGCGGTCGTCCCTTACACGTTGATTGCCCAAGGGACTTTTTGCCGACGTTGCCTGGTTGGAGGCCCAGCGCTCGGGATCCATACTGGCCCCGTCGCGCGAAGAATTTAGCGACTTCGACACGCATCTCGCCTCCGACCTGTCAAATTCCCGCCCCTGCTGCACCCGAATCGGTGCTCATTGTTTAGGTCCTGTTAGGAGTGAATCAGCTCTGTAGCCCGTGTCAGCGGAACGCATCAGTCGCGCATCCGCAGTTGAGGGAGCTTCCAATGCTGTCGAGTACGCTTGAAGGTCTGGAGTTGGACCTTGATTACCCTGATCTCGAAGGTCGGCGTGTTCTGGTTACTGGTGTATCGAGCGCCATCGGCGTCGAAGTCGCCCGGCTGTTGGCGGAGCATCGCGTTCGGTTGGTGATGCAGGCGTGCGATGACACCCCCGAGGTGCACGCGCTCGCCGAAATCGTGGCCCGCTCGGCCAGCGATGTGCGGTTGTTCACCGGGGAGCTACCCACACCCGATTCCATCTTGCGATTTGCGCGCAGTGCCGCGCAGAGCTTCGGCGGTCTGGACGGCGTCATCAACGTCACTGAGTTGAAGGAGCCTGTAGACGGCTCAGTCGCTTCGATCAACGACCTGATGGCCGACATGCTCTCGCTGCCGTGTCTCGTGTCCAGGGTGGTCGCCAATCGCATGCGGATGGCGATGATCGAAGGCACGATCCTCAACATCGTCATGGCCCCTTCGGCGGCATCGCGGCGCACCCGGACGGTGGCTGGCATCGCGCGCTCGGCGCTGGCCACGTTGACGCGAGGCGAAGCGGCGACCTGGGGTTCACACGGGATTCGAATCAACGCGATCGCGCCGTCGACCGATATTTTGGGCAGCCGCGGTGGGGCGTGCATTTCTGGCACACCCGATGTGGCGACGCTGGCGCTGCACTTGGCCAGCGAACGCGGCGGCAATCTCTCAGGCCTCGTGTTCGAAGGTTGGTGCGGCTGACGAACGAGTGGCGTCGGGTCAGTAAACGTCCCGATGTTCGGTCGCGCGATAGCTCGGGCGGAGAGCGAAGGCGGCGTGCCAAGCGGCCAACTGCGGCCGCCCCTTGCGCCAGTCCTCGGACGCATAACGAAAGTCTGCATAGCCGCAGACCGCTGCAATGGCGATGTGCGCAATGGTCGGCGCCGCGCTAGCCAACGCGGGTGCCGTCACGTCGCGCTCGAGCTGGTCGAACGCGGCCGGGAACTTGACCGCCAATGCCGCCTGGAGTTCGGGTGATTGCTGTTCGAGTGGGCGTGCGCGTTCCGACAGTCCGAGGAGCAGGAAGTCGAGCACGCCGTCGGCCAACGCTTGCAGGCGAAGGGCTTCGAAGCGCGCGCCAGGATCGCTCGGAAAGAGACGCAGACCGCCATGCTGAGTGTCCAAATATTCGGCGATGACGCGCGAATCGTAGAGCATCCGACCGTCGTCCAGCAGCAATGTCGGCAGCTTGTTGAGCGGGTTGGCGGCCATCACCTCGGGATTGGGTTTAGTGGGCGCCACGAGCGTGCGGACGCACTCGATGCGGTCGACAATCGCCGTTTCATGCGCGACCAGCATCACCTTGCGAACGAACGGCGAGCGCGACGACCAGAAGAGTTTCATCAATGCAGCACCGGACCTTTGAGGAAGCGACGACGATCCGCCGACGTGACGCGTATATCCATGAGCCGACCCTTGCGATTGATGGTGATCGGCACTTCCACACCGGCCGGCCCCAACGCCCAGATGCGGCGGAAAAAGCCCGCGAGATTGCGTACCTGATCGCCGGCGACGTCGATGATGATGTCGCCTGTGCGTAGATCGGCTGTTTGTGCCGGCCCCTTGCCCGCCACGCCTGCAACCGCGATGCGGTTCCCGATTTCGGTCGCGTAGAGCCCGAGCCACGGCCGCGACGGCTTGCTCGGTCGACCGAGTGTGGAGAGATCATCCAGGATGGGTTTCAGCAGATTGATCGGAACGACCATGTTGATGTCGTTCGATTTGCCTTCGCGATCGACCTGCTGCACCTGCAGGGAGCCTATACCGAGCAGCTGGCCCGTTGGACCAATGACGGCCGTCCCGCCCCAGTGGGGATGGCTCGGCGCCGTGAACAGGGCTTGATCGAGCAGATATTCCCAATAGCCGGCGAATTCCTGCTTGGCGACGATGTTGGCGGCAACCGAGTTCGATCGACCACCAGTCCCGCCGACGACAACGTCCGTCCCGATCGGGGTGGCGCTGGAATCGCCCAGTGTCAGCCACGGTACATCCATGCGCGCCAGGGCCTGGACGAGGCCGAATCCCGTTTCCTGGTCGTAACCCAAGACATGCCCCTGCACAACACGACCGTCGGCGTGGCGTATCCAGATCGTCTCGGCTTCCGTCACCAGATAGCCGATGGTCAGAATCAGCCCCTGCTTCGAAATGATGACGCCGTGACCTAAACGCTCCGTGCCGAGTGTTTCCGCCGTAAAGGCGTCCGCCGGGACGATCGAGCGCAGACCCACGACGGCGGAAAGGGCCTCATCGAGATCGAAATCGTAGTCTTCCGGGCTCGGTTGTTGCACGTCGCTTCTCCGCTCCGTCGTCGACGACTTGCTATCTGCGAGTCGACAATGCCGACCCGCCGACGATCCAGCATAGAGAGCATAGTTGCGAAGACAGCCTGCGACAACAGCTGCGACGATCGGCGCGCGAGGGCGCCAGGCGGTGCGGGGGTCGTTATTTTTGTTTTATGCCGACGCGGCGGCCGGCGCGCTCTGGCCACGCCATATCGGTTGTGCGGGCCTCGAGGGCATCGAGGTTGGCTCGTAAATCGGCAGGCCAGGGCGCAATTCGGCGGACGGTCATGTCGATGTGCAGGAACATGTATTCGACGGTGGCGGCCAGCCAACCGTCATCGGCGTGGCGCATCTCGGAATAGGTGTGCAGCCGTTTGTCATCCACGTCCAGAACACGCGTAATGACGCGCACCTTGTCCGGGCGCAGGACCTCGCGCACAAAACAGGAATGGCTCTCGACCGTCATGTAGGAGCAGTTACGCTGGGCGATGTAGTCGGGACCCAGGCCAACCGGGGCCAACGCCGCATCGATCGAGCGGTCGAAGATCACGCCGTAGTAGGCTTGATTGAGATGGCCATTGTAATCGACCCAATCATCCTCGATCTCTATGACGTCGGAAACAATTTCGGGATTGCTGTCGGGTTCGGTCATGGCAACGCTAGGCTCCAGGACGTGGGGTCGAATTCGGTTCGAAGGTTCCTACCCACTTCAGGGGCGCCTTTCAATCTCTGCCGAGGAGACGCCGGGTTCGAAGGGGAAGGAGCTAATGTCGAGGAAGAGCGCACGACAATGACGGGTTTCATTGGGAAAACGACGCGGCGGATCGCAAAAGCGCCGGTGCACGCTTATCGATGGACGCTGAAGCCGTTGGTCGGCTGGGAGTGCCGTTACCTCCCGACGTGCTCGGAATATGCGCTGGACGCGATTGAAATCAACGGCGCGTGGCGGGGTTCCTGGCTCTCATTTTCTCGGATTTGTCGGTGTCACCCTTGGAGCGCGTCGGGTTTTGATCCGGCTCCCGATATTCGCACGCGCCGGCACTCCCTGACGCCGTGGCGTTATGGGCGGTGGCGCTGATGCGGCTCAAGTCGGAACTCTGGGTGAAGGCTTATCTGCGACGCTGCGCGGGTGACGGTCTCGCCGGCGTCGTGGTGCGGCGGGGAGATACGGATGCTGGAACGATTTTCATCAAGGTGGCGCGCCTCGACGGCACCGCCGATCTCTATGGGCCCGCGCCTGCTGGAATGACCGGGCAAGACGGCGAGCGGAGCTGGACCCGCATTGCGGGACCAGGCGCGATCGAATCGGATGTGGACCGACTGCTCGAGCGCGAACACCGATCAGATTCCGATTTGTGGGTCGTGGAGATCGAAGATCGGCAAGGTCGCAGCTTCCTCGACGACTGGCTGGCCAACATTTGACGCCCCGCGTGCTCCCATGGGCACAGTTCATGCATAATCGACCTTGTAGATGAACGGCCGACAACTCGACTTTAACACCTCGTTAACGCAACAGCACTTCATATGTGGCGGCTGCTGCGTCGTCTGACGATATCGATTTGGCGGCTCGAGCAAGACAGGATCGCTCACCCCTCGGGGTAGGAGAGTTCGATGGCCTCTATCTTAGAGTTTCGTGTTCTACCCAATTCGAAGCCGAGCAGTCTGGGCAATCGAAACAGTGACATGCCCAACATCGTCATTTTTCCGGGCGTGCGCTATGAGCGTTGAAGCGAGGCGCCTCAGCCCGAGGAGAAGAAACACACCAAGGCCAAGCGCCAGAAGTGCAAACGCGCTGATTAAAACGTCACGAGCGTTGCGGCACGCATTGGGCCCGGGCGAGTACGGCTTCGATTTCACTCGTGTAGGCGCGCCCCCGCATCGGCGCGCGCACCATCACCATCCCCTGAGTTGCCGGCACTGCGATATGTCCCGCACTCGTGTCGGGCTGGCGGCCCCAATCGAAAAGACCCAAAAAGCGATCCGCTGGCGGCGACAGCACGAAGCGGACCTCAGCGCGCCTGAAATCCTGCGCGGGGATTGCGTAGAAGTTGTCCCCGGCGGGTGTGTAGAGCCCGAGTGTCCATCCCTTGTCGGGTAGCACGGCGGATATGTAAACCGGGCCAGTGCTCACGTCATAACGACACACTGCCATGCGGACGTCTGGCCCAATAAAGGGCAAAATTTGTTTATCCGACGTCGCGGGCGGAAGAATGATCATGCGATTGGCCGGTAGCGACGCCCCGATCCGGTGCCATGCGCTGCCTGTCGCGAGTTTGGGCACGATCAACGTCGCGACGATGTGAACGACGCCGGCCGCGACCAGGGAGACCAACAGCGCCTGCCAACGAATGCGACGCAGCCATGACGGCGTCGATGGCGATGCTGTATCGGTCAATTGCATCCGAGCCTCCGGATAGAAGGCATCGAAACCTGATCGGCACGCACGATGACGCCGGTGTTGCCGGGGTCGCGTGGCTCTTCGACGGTGAGAACCAAAGCCAAACGACCAGCCCCACCCGTCGGCAACCA
>JANOKV010000161.1:0-3196 GCA_031419415.1 Hyphomicrobiales bacterium
CGATGAGCGAGGCGCGCGACCGGTTCCTCGAATGCTGGGACGTGACCAAACTGGCGCTCGCCGGCAAGCCCTTCACCTACGATGGTCGGTTCGTGAAGCTCGACCGGCCGATCACCGTGCGCCCGCTCGTCGATACCGCCCAGATGCCGAAATTCTACGGCGCGATCGGCAGCCCGGAGAGTGCTGAAATCATGGGCGCACTGGGCCTGCCACCGCTGTCGCTGTCGCAGTTTCCTGATTACATGCTGCAAAAAATAATCGCCCGCTGGCGTCAGAAAGCCACCGAGCATGGCCATCCGACCGACGTGTCGCTGCCGATCAGCACGAAATGCTTCATCGGCGATACCGATGAGCTGGCCCGTGAGGAAGCGCGCCATCACCTCGCGCGCTTTTACAAGTTGCAAGCCGAGCACTACACGACCGACACCACGCCATGGAGCGATATCAAGGGCTACGAGCAGTTCGCCAAGATTTTCGGCAACATGAAGCTGATGGGCGATCCGGCCCAAATCGATCCGATCCTCGACCGCAGTCTGGTCGGCTCACCGGAGACGGTCGCGCGTCGCATCGCCGAATTGCGAGGGCTGGGCTTCGATTATTTCCTGGTCTCCAACGCCACCCACGGCGTGCCGCGCGAGGCGCGCCACCGCATGATGCGCCGCTTTGCCCAGGAGGTGATCCCGCGGGTCGCCGAGCTGCCGGTTCCCGACGCGCCGCAAGTCCGCGTGCGGGCTGCGGAGTGAGGCGGCTTCGCCATTCGACGCGCCGACGGATGGTCGGGAACGCACGGCCATGCTGGTAATGATCGCTTCTGATGATCATGTGTGTTGGGGGGAAACGTAGGCGCAGCATTCGACAGGACAGTGCACGATGACCGACACCCCTGACAAGACGGACCGCGATGACGACCGGACGCAGCGCAGGCTGGCCCTAGAGCAACTGGACGACTGGCTCGAGACGCCGATGATCGGCTTGAGCTTCCTTTGGCTTTTTCTTTTAATCATCGAACTCGTCTGGGGCGAGATGCGCCTGTTCGGCATTTTCGGCACGATCATCTGGATCGTCTTCATCATCGAATTTGCACTGCGGTTGACTTTGGCCGTCGATAAGAGTGCTTTTCTGCGAGGCAATTGGATCACCATAATCGCGCTCATCGTTCCAGCGCTCCGTCTCTTGCGGGCCTTTCGCGCCCTGCGGTTTTTGAGCGGAGCGCGGGGGTTCCGACTGGTGCGGGTCGTGAGCGCAGCCAATCGCGGCATGTCGGCACTGCGTACGAGCCTGGGGCGACGCGGCCTGGGTTATGTGCTGGGCGCGACGATTCTGGTGGCCCTGTTGGGTGCTGCCGGCATGCTCGCATTCGAGCCGGCCTCCGAGGTCGAGGGTGGATTTTCAAGCTACGCCGACGCGTTGTGGTGGACCGCCATGCTGCTGACGACCATTGGTTCCGCATACTGGCCGCAGTCCGTCGAAGGGCGGCTGCTCTGCTTCATTCTCTCAGTCTACGGCATGACCGTTTTCGGCTACATCACGGCGAGCCTCGCCAGCTTTTTCATAGGTCAGGAAGCGAGCGCGAAAGAGAGCGATGTGGCTGGCGCGCAGGATATCGCCGAACTCAGACGCGAAATCGTGCTTTGGCGCAATGACCTGAAGCAGGAGACATCGACGTCTGGATAAGTCGATGTGCGTGCCGCGTGTGCGTGGGTTGAGAATGGCTGGGTTCCGTGCTGCAGTCGGGTCCACGACACAGGCTGGCGTCGATCGAAAGGAAGTGCACATGACCAAAAGCGATCTCTACAAAAAAGGCGAAGCCGTTCGGCGCAAGCTGCGGGGGGATGCCGATTTCGAAAAGAACATGAAGGAGTATGGCGCCGACCCGCATACGAAGAAGTTCATCGATCTGGCGACCGAGACCGTCTTTGGTGCGCTCTGGGCCCGCGAGACACTCGACTTCAAGACGCGGGCGCTGATCTGTGTGATCACGGACGCCACCATGGGCCGGCACGCGGAGCTCGACATCCATTTACGCTTCGCGTTGAAAGAAGGCTGGACCGAAGACGAACTCGTCGAGGTTCTGCTGCACATGTCGGGTTACGTCGGCGTGCCGTTGATCCGTGAAGCGATCTATTGCGCCAAGGACGTCTTTGCCGACGAGCGCAAGAAAGCGAAGAAGGCTAAAAAATGAAAGGGTGGCGGTGGCGCACGTTGCGCCTCGCCGCTGTGCTGCCACCTCCCGAATGCAATCGAGGTTTCCTCATGTCGACGCCGACGCAGCCAAGCACGCACGCTCCCTACATTCCCGTTCGCGACGATTGGCTCGCGCGGGTGGCCGAACCGATCATCGAACCGAGCCTGCCGATCGTCGATCCGCACCATCATTTGTGGGACCGGCCGGGCTGGCGCTACATGCTGCCCGATCTGCTCGCTGACACCAATTCAGGCCACAACATCGTGGCGACGGTGTTCGTGCAGGCGCGCGCCTTTCACCGTGCCGGCGGTCCCGTCGAGATGCGCCCCGTGGGTGAAACCGAGTTCGTCAACGGCGTCGCCGCGATGAGCGCCAGTGGCATCTATGGTTCGACGCGGGTTTGCGAGGGCATCGTCGGGCATGCCGACCTCACGCTCGGATCGCGGGTCGAAGACGTGCTCGAGCAGCACATACGCGTCGGTGGTGGGCGTTTTCGCGGGATTCGCCACATCACAGCGTGGGATGCCGACGCGACGCTGCTCAACCCGGCGTACGCGCCGCCCAAAGGTATTCTCGCCGACCGGACGTTCCGCCAAGGTTTCGCGGTGCTGGGCTCTCTTGGGTTGACCTTCGATGCCTGGCTCTACCATCCCCAAATCGACGAGTTGACGGCGCTGGCGCAGGCCTTCCCTGAGACGCGCATCGTGCTAGATCATGTCGGCGGGCCACTTGCGATCGGTCCCTATCAAGGCCGGCGCGATGAGGTGTTCAGCGCTTGGGCGGGATCGATCAAGAACCTGGCGGCCTGCCCCAACGTATTTATCAAGCTGGGTGGCATGGGCATGCGCATCAACGGCTATGGCTTCGAGGCGAAGGCCGATCCACCGTCATCGGCGACGCTGGCGGCGGCATGGAAGCCCTACGTCGAGGCCTGCATCGAGGCATTCGGCGCCAAGCGCTGCATGTTCGAGAGCAATTTCCCCGTCGACAAGGGCTCCTACAGCTATCCGG
>JANOKV010000162.1:0-1876 GCA_031419415.1 Hyphomicrobiales bacterium
CCGCAGCGGCAAAGGCGTCGACACGGCCCATGGCTCTGTTGACGGGTTCGGCCGGCAAGTCGACCGTGATTATCTTGGGCGCCCTCATGTGCCCGCCAAACGCGATCAGACAGGCCGCCAGTCCGTTCGCGGCAACTGAACCGAGGGCGGAGGCGATCAGGTCGAGCAGCCACCCTTGCACCCCAAGGCGGTCGGCGAGCGGCGTTGCTGTGGTCGCCGGCTCGAGGGCGGATAAGTTGGCGCGGGCTGCCACGAGTGCGGCGGCGGCCTTTCCTCGCATTGCATCTACTTCCGCTCGTGCCAAAGCCATTTCGCGCTCGGCAGCGGCCACCTGCTGCTCGAGCAATGCCCGACAATGGGTTGCGCAACCCCTCTCCGCCGCCTTCGTAATAACGCCGGTGTCGGCTGCTGCCTTCGATTCTATGGCCCGCGCGAGCCGTGGCGTGGACGAAGAGGCGGCAAGGTCTGCTTCGGCCACAACGACGCGCTCATGCGCCTTCGCCCTACTTTCTTCGGCAGTACGCAACGGGGACTGTGTGTCGTCACGATGTTTCACCAAGCGCTCGGCCGTCGACAGCAAGGCAAAAGCTTCCCCAGCAATCAGCGTGCCGCAAAGAAGAAACGCCAGAAGACGGCGATCGTCGCGCCATGCACCACCAATCGCTAGCGCTCCGATGCCGAGCCCAGCGGCAACGGCAATCGTCAGAATGGCATGCGGTGTTCCATACCCACCCGTAAAGGCGATGTTGACGTGTGCAGAAGCGGCCAGGATACCGAGCCCAACGATGATCGAGCCGGCTCTAAGCATCCGCCGTTCCCTTTTTCGGCTGCGACTGCTGGGCTACCAACTCGATCCCAAGCTCGATGACCGCCGTCATGTTCATGCCGCGCGCCTTGGCGAGTTTCGCGAGCAGGGCCTTCGTCTCCGGTGTCGTTTTGAAATTGACCATCTTGGTGCGCGTCTTCGCGCGCGCGCGCTGGGCCGGCGTGCGGGTCGCCTTGCGTTCGCGGGTTTTTCGCTCGGCACGATCGACGGCGCCGAACTCGGTAGCCTTTTGGCGAGACGAAGCTGTATCGGCAGTGGGCGTGGCGGTTGCGAACCGTGCAGAGAACCGCGCGGCAAGCACCCCTTCAAAGTCGTCTTCCATCATGCTCGTTTACCCCGGCGCTTCCTCGACGCGGCACGGGCCATTGCCATGACTTGCGTGTACAGTTCCTCGATCTCTTTTTCAGCCTCGCCGCCCTTGCCGCCTTTGATTTCAGCGGCGCTCTTGCCGGTGTTGACGCCGTCCACGTAAGCGACGCGCCGACATACGATGACGTCAGCTACAGGCTGCTTCAACTCGCTCAGCAGGGCATGGACCTCCCTGGCGCGCTTGTCGGACCGAGCTGGTGGGTTTGCCTCGTTGATGACGAGCAAATACGGCTTTGCGAACTCCTTGCAGGCAGCAACCACATATTCGGTCGACGCAAGATCCTGATCGCTGGCTTTCAACGGGATGACGACGAAGTCCACGGCCCGAATGCATTCCTCGGTCGCTTCGAGCGACCCTGGCGCACCATCGAAAATGGCTACATCCCAGCCTGTATAGTTGAGACCGTCCATAGCGTCGGCGGCGCTATCGGCTCCCGTCAGCAGAAGCGGATTGTCGTCAGCGTCTCCGCCGCGATGGCTTCGCCACCTTGCCGCGCTCTGTTGAGGGTCGAGATCAACGAGCCCGACACGCGCGAAGTCATGCGCCGCCCGAATCGCCAGCATCGTGCTGAACGTCGTCTTTCCGACGCCACCCTTCGCATTGAGAACGCCGATCGAGATCATTGGCAGATTCCAGCACTCAATGGATGGGCCGAGCATCGCTCCGCCTCGGAACGCAAG
>JANOKV010000163.1:0-11161 GCA_031419415.1 Hyphomicrobiales bacterium
CTCGCCCGAAGCGATCGGCCAGAACGTGCCGACGGAGGTGGCGTTGGTCGGCGACGGCAAGGCGATCGTGGGCCAGCTCAACACGGCGCTGCGCGACAAGCAGTGGTTCTACGCCGAGGGCACGCCTTGGAAGAAGGCCATTGCGGAAGCCGCCGCCAAGAACGCCAAGCAAATCCAGCCGATGATCGACGACAACAGCGCGCCCACCAACTACTACCGCGCCTTGAAGGACATCAGCGCCTGGGCGCCCGAGAACGCCGTCATCATCGGTGAAGGCGCCAACACCATGGACATCGGCCGCACCCAGTTGCCCAACGCCGGCCCGCGCTTGCGTCTGGACGCGGGCACCTACGGCACGATGGGCATCGGCATGGGCTTCGCCATCGCGGCGGCCGTCGTGCATCCCGATCGCCCGATCATTTCGGTTTCGGGAGACTCCGCCCTCGGCTTCTCTGGCATGGAGATCGAGACCGCCTGCCGCTACAACCTTCCCGTCAAGGTCGTCGTCCTCAACAACGGCGGCATCGGCAGCGGCACGGAGAAGTATCCCGACAACCCCTTCGACAACCCGCCGCGCGCGCTCATCGAGGGCGCGCGCTACGACAAGATGATGGAGTCCTTCGGCGGCAAGGGCTGGTTCATCGATGATCCGAAAGACTTGCGCAAGGCGCTCGACGAAGCCATGGCCTTCAAAGGCCCGGCCCTCGTCAACGTCAAGTTGCACCCGAACGCCGGCCGCAAACCGCAAGAGTTCGGTTGGCTGACGACGTGAGCGAGGTGGCGGCTCGCGGCTACCTCTCCCCGGTTTCTACGGGGGGAGGGCAGCTGCCCAACGCATGACCTACAACGTCCTCTCCATTGGCGACTTGATCGCTGCTGCCCTGTTGATCGTGCTCAACGGCGCGATCTCCTTCGCCTTCCGCTTGGGGCTCGAGCGGTCGCTCGCGATTGCCGCGATCCGTATGGTTGTGCAGCTCGGGCTGATAGGCTTCGTGCTGAAGATCGTCTTCACTTCGGCCCATCCCGGCATCACGGCGCTCGTCGCATTCGCCATGGTGGGCGTGGCTGGCTACGAAGTCTGGGCGCGCCAGACGAGCCCCGCGCGCGGCCCGTGGACGGCCGGCCTGGGCGCTGGAACGCTGCTGCTGGTCGGTCTTGCCGCGACATTCTACGTGACCTTCGTCGTGATGGGCGCCGAGCCGTGGCACCGGCCATCTGTCTTCGTGCCGATCCTGGGGATGGTGTTGGGCAATGCGCTGACCGGCGTGGCGCTGGCGCTCGAAACGATCACGCAGACGGCCAAGCGCGAACGCTCCGCGATAGAAGCGCGACTGGCCTTGGGTCATACGAGGTTTCAGGCCTTCGATGATGTGATGCGGCGTGCGCTCACCACCGCGATGATGCCGATCGTCAATGCCATGGCGGTGGCGGGCGTCGTTTCCCTGCCCGGCATGATGACGGGCCAAATACTGTCCGGCGTCGATCCTGTGGAGGCCGCGAAGTATCAGGTGATGATCATGTTCGCCATCGCTGGCAGCACGGCGCTCGCGGTGATGGCCGCTGTCGTCGGGGGCGTATTCCTGCTGACCGACGAACGCTCGCGGCTGCGGCTCGACCGGCTCATGGTGCAGGCGACATAGGCGCGTCCATACATGGCGGTGTCCCGCCCGATGGAGCTTCGACGATCCGGCTGGCCCCGCGCCCGCCTGCCGCACATGGCCCCGCGCCCGTTCTCTGGTCAGATTGGCGAGGCTCCGCTATGGTCCGCCGCGACGGGCCTACGGGCTTCAGAATCGCCGGAGATTCGCCATGGCCGATACCACGACACAGCGCATCAATATGGTCGATAGCCAGGTGCGTCCGAGCGATGTCACGGATCGGCGTATTCCGCGCGCGATGCTGGACGTCCCGCGCGAGGTGTTCGTGCCCGCCGCGCAGCGGTCGCTGGCCTACCGTGACGACCCCGTCAAGGTTTCCGAGGGTCCTAACGGAGGTCGACACCTCCTCGCCCCTCGTGTCCTGTCGAAGATGCTCCAGCATCTCGAAGTGGTGGAGGGGGATGTCGTTCTCGATATCGGCTGCGCTACGGGCTACACGGCGGCCGTTCTTTCCCGTCTGGCCAAAGCGGTGACGGCGCTCGAAGTCGACGCCGCTCTCGCGCAACGCGCCGTTGCGAATCTGGCGACGGTGAGCGCCGAAAACGTCACCGTCGAAACGGGATCGCTGCTCGAAGGATGGCCAGCAGGCGCGCCCTACGATGCGATCCTGCTCGAGGGGTCGATCGCGCATCTGCCACCCAACCTACTCGATCAGTTGAAGGACGGCGGTCGCCTCGTCACGGTTATTTTCGAGCGGGGCATCGGCAAGGTCACGTTGTGGCGCCGCTATGGGATGCAGTTCAATCATCGCACCCTCTTCGATGCGGGCGTTGCGCCGCTGCCAGGCTTCGAGCGACCCGTCGAATTCATTCTCTGATCCTGAATTTCCCAGCTCTGTAGGTTGCGCAAACAGCGGAAGCGGGGCAGCACGTGACAACGGCCTACGTCGACATCCAGAAGGGCCTCGGGCCGGAGGGACGCGTCGCCATCGTGCGGTTCGATCGGGGCGACAAAGCCAATGCCCTTTCGCCCGAAGCGATGCGCCAGTTGCGGGCGGCGGCTTTATCTTTTGAAGATGACCTCGACACGTCCGTCATCGTTTTGACGGGTACAGCGCGCGCCTTTTCGGCAGGGTTCGACCTCAAGGATGGTGAGCGCAAGCTGGCGCGCGGTGCAGGTTTGGCGCATGAACGTCGAGCGATCTCGATTGGCCCTAAGATGTGTCGCGCGTGGTCCAGCCTCGAGCAGGTGACCATCGCGGCGATCGAGGGCCATTGCATCGGTGGTGGCGTGGCGCTCGCTGTCGCACTCGATTTCCGCGTCTGCGGCCGTAGCGCGCATTTCCGGGTTCCCGAGGTGGCGCTGGGGCTCAACATGAGCTGGGGCTCCTTGCCACGTCTCGTCGCGCTGATGGGGCCGGCGCGCGCCAAGCAGGCGGTGCTCTTCGCCGATGATCGTATCGCGTCGGCCGATGCGCTGACCTGGGGTCTCGTCGAGGCCGTGGTCGATGACGGTCGGGCGCTGGCGCGCGCGGTCGAAATGGCCGAGCGTATCGCAGCGCTTCCGCCGATTCCGGTGAAGATGACAAAGGCGACCATCGATCGCATCTCGCGCGCCCACGACGACCCGACGAGCCACATGGACCTCGATCAATTCGTGCTCACCACGCGCAGCGACGATCATGCCGAGGGCGTCTCTGCCTTCCTGGACAAGCGCAAACCCCGCTTCCGGGGCCGCTGATGCGGGACATGTGGTGACGGATCGCCTCTCTAGCTCCCGAGAGTTGATGGCCAACGCGGATTACCGGCGGCTCTGGGCCGCAGGTGCGCTGACCGGCGTGGCGCGGTGGCTCGAATTCATCGCGTTGAGCATCTATGCCTTCGAGGTGACGGGCTCACCACCGTTGGTGGCGTTGCTGGCCGTTCTGCGCATGTTGCCCTACGTCGCGTTCGGATTCCTCATCGGCGCCCTGTCGGACCGTTTGGATCGCCGACTTCTCTTGATGGCGGGCACGGGTCTGGTGTGTTCGACTGCCGGGGTGATGACTGTGGCCACCGGAACAGGTTGGGCCCAGTACACGGCGGTCGCCATAGCCACGATGGTTTCAGGCGCCTTCTGGACGATCGACATGCCGGTGCGTCGGCGCCTGCTCGTTGATTCCGTCGGCAGCGCCAATCTTGCCAGGGCGCTGGGCCTCGATAATTCGACGAATTACGCGTCGCGCGCTGTGGGCCCGCTCCTCGGGGGCGCGACCTATCAGGGGCTTGGTATCGGCGGAATTTATGCGCTGATCACGATGAGCTATTTCGCGTGCCTCCTGCTGGCATGGCGACTGGACGGCGCAAGATCCGACGATGCGGTTCAGCCGCGCTCGGCCTTCACCGGCCTATGGGGCGCCTTGAAAATCCCGCCGGCGCTGATCTTCAATCGGCGTTTTGGCGTCATCATGGGTGTCACGTTCGTCTACAACGTGACCTGCTTTCCCTTCACGACCATGGTGCCGGTGATCGCGCAGAAGGACTTCGGCTTAGTTCCCATCCTGGTTGGCGCGCTTTCGGCATGCGATGGCATTGGTGGCACGTTGGGTGCGTTGCTGGTGGGCCGGTTCGCGACGGAACGCACGCTGTTTCGGTTTTATTTCTTCGGCGTCATGGGCATTCTGGCGTTGATGTTTGCGCTGTCGCTGCATCTCACGGTCGAAACAGCCGTCGGGGTTCTGCTTCTGATGGGCATGGGCGCGGCCGGCTTTTCAGCCACCCAGTACGCGCTCGTTCATGTCATCTCGCCACCTGAGACCCGGGGGCGGGCGACGGGGGTTCTTTCCTTGTTCATCGGATCGTCGATATTGGGACATTGGGTTGCGGGCCAACTCTTCGGCATGCTCTCCTCTGCCGAGGCGACGCGTCTCATCGCCACGACTGGCGTTGCTGCGATGATCGTCTTAGGGCTGCTCTGGTGGGCGCCGATCAAAGGGAGCGGACGTCCATGACGAAGTGTCGGCCGTCGAGCGGTCGCAAATCGAGGATAGCCGCATGAATATGTTGCTGAAGGCGGCCTTCGGTCTAGTGTCGATCTACGCCGTTGTCGTTTTTGGGGTTTGGCTCGGTCAGAGACGACTTCTGTATGTCCCCGATCCGCGACGCATTCCGCCGCAGAGCGTCGGTTTGGGTGGCGTGACGGAGCAGGAATTCCAAACGGCGGACGGCAACCGATTGGTCGTGTGGCGCTCGCTCCCGCGAACCGGTCGACCGACGATCCTCTATTTTCACGGCAATGCTGGCAATCTCGCGTCACGGTCCGGTCGCATGGCCCGCTATCGGGCGCTGGGCTACGGCGTCGTCATGATGAGCTATCGCGGTTATGGCGGCTCGACGGGCCAGTCCTCGGAAAAAGACAACGTCGCCGATGCGCGCCAGCTTTACCGGCAGTTGATTGCGGAAGGCCTCGCGCCCAGCGACAGCGTCCTCTACGGGGAGTCGCTCGGATCGGGCGTGGCGGTGCAGCTCGCCGTTGCGGAATCCGTCGGCGCGATCGTTCTCGATGCACCCTACACGTCGATCTTGAATTTGGCCCTGCGCAACTATTTCTATCTCCCAGTGCGGCCCCTGCTGGTCGACCGCTACGAGAGTGATCGTCGGATCACCAGCATCAATGCGCCGGTCTTGGTTTTGCACGGGCGACGCGATGGGGTCATTCCCGTCGAAATGGGTGAAGCCCTGTTCGCTTTGGCAGTCGAGCCCAAGAAGCTCGTCGTTTTTCCCAACGGCGGCCACTCCGACCTCGATGAGTTCGGCGCCGTCGAGGTCGTGCACGACTGGCTGGCGACCCTACGGGTCGGGAAGTGACTGTGGGGGATGCGGGGACGAGAGCGCACGCGTCACGTGTTGGGCACGATCTCCTTGGCGAACCGGTCGATCTGTCGGCGCATCTCGTCGGCACTGGCGCCGCGATAGCGCACGATGATGCGCGTGAACCCGAGCGCGAATATTTTGCGCAAGTCGTCCGTAATCTCTTCGACCGAGCCGGTGCCGGGCTCGCGCGCATCGAAGCGACTGCGTTTGGCCGTCCCAATGTCGAGGAAGACTTTGTAGGTCAGCGACAAGTCTTCGAATTTCCGCCCGGCGTCCGTCATCATGCGGCGCAGCGTGGCAAGGCGTTCCGTCAATTTCTCCGGGCTCGCCGTCACGGCGAGCCAACCGTTGCCGTGCTTGGCGACCCGCCGTAAGGCGGCATCCGCGAGGCCGCCGATTAGAACCGGGGGATGGGGGCGCTGCACTGATCCCGGCGAAGAATAAACCGGCGCGAACGAATAGGTCTCACCCGCGTAGCCGACCTTGCCACCGGCGGAGATGGCCTTGAAGATTTCAATGTACTCGTCGGTGACCTTGCCGCGCTTCTTGAAGTCGTAGCTCGAGAGCACCTCGAACTCCTCCTCCAGCCAACCCACGCCCGCACCCAGAATGATGCGCCCGCCGGAGAACTGATCGAGGGTCACCAGCATGCGAGCGAGAAGCAGAGGATTGCGGTAGGGCATGACCAGCACGGCGGTGCCTATTTTGACGCGCTTCGTCGCGCCGACGAGCACGCCCATGGTGGCCACCGGCTCGAGCAGCGGATTGTCGAGTTTGAGCGGAAAATCGCCTTTGGCGCTGTAAGGGTATTCGGATTTGAACGTGACAGGAAAAGCGACGTGGTCGGCGAGCCAGATCGACTCGAAGCCGGTGTCCTCAGCGTGGCGCGCCAATGTTGTAATCGTCGCTGGATCGGCCAGCGGTCCATAGATCCCGACATCCAGTCCGAAACGCCCGATGGTGGACATATGCGGCTCCTTGCGCCCACGTGATTGCGTCAGAAACAGCCTCAAGCCAGGTCTTTGACCGCTGCCATGTAATCGCGCATCGCCGCCATATGGTCAGCCATGGTGCGGCCGGCGATGCGTTTGTGTGGCCCCCGAGCGTAGGTGCTGTTGACGGTGACGTGGGTTACGCCGGCCGATTTCCAGCCCTGGAATTCCCGCCGCCAATCGTCTGGTCCACCTTCGCCGGTCGACACCCACACTTCGAGCCCTACGGAGGATGGATCGCGGCCCGCCTCTTTCACGTACGCGCGCAACTTGGCGAATTCGGCAGTGGCCACATCGCCCAGGGGATGGGCCAGCATGATCCAGCCGTCACCCCATTTGGCGATCCGCTGCAGCGTCACGTCTTCGTGCCCGCCGAACCAGACCGGCACGGCGCGCGCGCCCGGTAGCGGGTTGATCCCGGCATCGTCGATGGTGTGCCATTGGCCTTTGAACGTCACGTGCGGGTCGGTCCACAGGGCTTTCATCACTGCGACCTGTTCTTCGGAGCGTTTGCCGCGATCCTTGAAATTCTCGTTGAGGCCGACGAATTCGACCGGGTTCCAGCCGACGCCCACGCCCAATCGAAAGCGTCCGCCCGACAACACGTCGAGGCACGCGGCCTGCTTGGCGACGAGCGCGGTCTGGCGCTGCGCCAAGATCAGGACTTGGGTCGAGAAGCCGATCGACGTGGTACAGGCGGCGAGAAACCCGAACATCACGAAGGGGTCGTGAAAGAAATCTTTGGAGGTGTTGCGATTGCCCCAATCGGGTCGGCTGGCGATGTTGACGCCGAGCACATGATCCGGCGCGCCCAAATGCTGGTAGCCGAGGCCCTCGGCGGCTTGGGCGAAGTCGCGTACGGTCGCGGGTTCGCCACCGATATCGACCAGTGGTAGCGTGATGCCGATTTTCATGACTGCCTCCCCAGTTGTCTTGGGGAACAAAGTGCTCCGCAATACCGGGTAAATGCAAGCAGGGTCTGGCCGGTCGTCACAACCCGAGCATCACGCGCGCGTCCCGAGGAGTGGCGACCTCGCGGCCGACGAGGCGCGCCATCCGGACGATCTCGCGCACGAGGTCCGCGTTGGTCGGCTGGCCAAGCTCGGGATAATCGTAGTCGCCGATGCCGATCGACACGTGACCGCCATCGGTGATCGCCTGCATCGCCAGCGGGAAGAGATTGCCGTGCTTGCAGCAGACGGTCCATTCGATCCGGCGATCCTTGGGCATGTGCGCATGGAAGGCCCGCAGTCCTTCGGTCGTAGCGGGATGGCCGCCGACGAGGCCGCCTTCGGTGTGGACGAACAGCGCGAAAGCGGGTTCCGAAATCAATCCCATGGCCATCAACGCGCCACCAGAACGCAGGAACGGCCCATTCCAGGCCGAGATCACGGGTCGCACGCCAACGTCGGCGAACCGTCGGCAGAACAGCATCAAGGTGTCGTGGGCGTTGATGTAGACTTTCCCGGTCGTGCGGAATGCCGCCGTGGCCGTGTCGAAGATGTCGATGTTGGCGCTGCCGGTGTCGATCGCCGCGATGTCGGGCTTCAACGCGGGATCGCGGGATAACTCCAGGATGTGGCGGATGCGCTCCTCTTGGCCGCCGACGCTGATCTGCCCGAGCGTGGGGTGGGTTATCAAGTCCGAGTGGTCTTTGATTCCGCGGATCGCTGCAGCGTATTCGGCCGTGCTGTGGGCGGGCTCGCCGTTCGGCCCGCGCGCGTGGAAATGCATGATGGACGCCCCGGCGTCGCGGATCGCGCGTGCGTCACGGCCCAGTTCGGCGGCCGTCCACGGCACGTGCGGGTTGGCGTCGCGCATGGCGTACTCGTTGACGCGAACTTCGATGATCAGTTTTTTCATGCGGCGTCCATCACGGTGCGTTGGCGGGTCGGCGGAACTGGGCCTACACTCGAAGCAACATGCAGGTTGCATCGAGGGGATAAGGCGAATGGCGACGAACGACGCTTGGTTGGCCCAAGTCCAGGAAGACACCCTAGAGCCGGATTTGCCGATTTGCGACCCGCACCATCATTTGTGGGACAAACGCGACGGTCGTGTCGAGCGGCGCTACATGATCGACGAGATTATCGCGGACATGAGCAGTGGCCACAACGTCGTGTCGACGGTGTTCATCGAGCATCTGGCGATGTTTCGCGCCGATGGACCCGACGAGATGAAGTATGTCGGCGAGGTCGAGTTTGCCAATGGCCTCGCGGCCATGGCGGCCTCCGGCCTCTACGGTAAAACCCGCGTGGCAGCTGGCATCGTCGGGTTTGCCGACCTGACGATGGGCGCGCGCGTCAAAGCCCTATTGGAAGCGGAGATGGCGGCCGCGCCCGATCGCTTTCGCGGAATCCGGTGCACGGGGGCCTGGGACCCCGACCCACGTATCGCGCGCGCGGAAAGGCCCGGCCTCTACCTCGACCCCGTGTTCCGAGAGGGCTTCGCCCAACTCGCCCCCTTGGGCTTGACGTTCGACATGACGAGCCGTTTCCCGCAATTATCCGAGTGCACGGATCTGGCGCGCGCCTTTCCCGACACTGCGATCATCCTCAATCATGTCGGCGGGATTGCCGGTATTGGCGTATACGCCGGACGGCAGCAGGACACCTTCAAGACGTGGGCGTCGGGAATGGCGGAGTTAGCGACTTGCCCCAATGTCACGGTCAAGCTCGGCGGACTTGCAATGGAGTACTGCGGCTTTGGTTGGCATGAAAAACCCAGCCCGCCCACGAGCCAGCAATTGGCCGATGTGACGCGACCCTACTATGCGACGGTGATTGAATTGTTCGGCGTCGACCGCTGCATGTTCGAGTCGAACTTCCCGGTCGATAAAGTGAGCTGCAGCTATAACGTGCTGTGGAACTCCTTCAAGCGGATCACGCAAGGCTATTCGCCGAGCGACAAGGCCATGCTTTATCACGACACGGCGGCGCGCGTTTATCGTTTGGGCGTCGCCTGAGGACCGGCCAGCATTTGCGGCAGCGTGACGAGTGCGATCCCCGCCGCATCGATGCCGTGGCGGACAGTGCGGGCGACGGTGACCGCCGTGGGTTCGTCACCGTGCAGGCAGATGGTGTCGACGTCGACGCGGACTTTATTCCCGTGTCGCGAGATCACTTCGCCCTTCTGGATGAGGCTCAGGCACTGCTCGAGCGCGCGCTGCGGATCTTTGTAGACGCTGTCGGGCGTGGATCGGGAGGCGAGGTTGCCGTCGTCCTCGTAGGCGCGATCGGCAAAGCCTTCCCGCGCAAAGGGCAGGCCGAGCTTCTGCGCCGCTTTAATCATTTCCGACCCGGCCAGCGCCACGTAGATCAAGTTGCGATCGACAGTTCTGATGGCGCGGCCGATGGCCATCGCATAGCTCTCGTCGACGGCGGCCATGTTGGCCAGCGCGCCATGGGGTTTGAGGTGCGTGACCGCGATGTCGGCGTAGCGGGCAATCGCTTGCAACGCGCCGATCTGGTAGGCGGTCATATATTCGATGTCGGCGGGCGCCATCTTGATCTGGCGGCGTCCAAAGCCCCACAGGTCGTTGAAGCCTGGATGCGCGCCGATGGAGACGCCCTCGGCCTTGGCCAGCGTGCAGATGCGATGCATGGAGTTGTGATCGCCGCCATGAAAGCCGCAGGCAACGCTCGCCGACCCGATGATCTTCATCAATTCGGGATCGTTGCCGATATCGTATGGGCCCCAGCCCTCGGCGAGGTCGGCGTTGAGGTTGATCCGCAGTCCCATGTCATTGCACCGTCGTGAAGTTGGAATAAGGGTTAGAGGGCGGCGTGCCTCGAGCTTGGCGCAGCCTTTAGCCGGGAATGGTATGCTGTTCCCGGGACAGGGACAATTGGTCGAATCGGGAATTCCCATTCGCCGGATCGTGGCGCTTCGGGCCGGTAGCTCGAGCGGTGGAGGTTAGTCATGCGGCTGCTCGCGAGCGGCGACACGGCCTTGGTGGTCGAATTTGGTGAAACCGTCGACCGGCAGATCAACGCCCAGGTCTTGGCGCTGGCCGAGCGTGTCGAGGCGGCGCACATCGCCGGCATCGTCGAGACGGTGCCGACGTTCCGCTCGCTCATGATCCATTATGATCCCACGCTCCTGCCTGGGCGCGACCTGCGCGCCCACGTCGAACGTCTTCTCGTCGGCCTGGAGGCGATCGAGCTCTCGGGCGACGATTGGGTGCTACCGACCTGCTACGAAGGTGGCGACCTCGCGCCCGATCTCGAGGATGTCGCCCGCACGACGGGCCTCGACCCGGCCGAGGTTGTGGCGTTGCATTCCGGCACGACGTACCGCGTCTATTGTTTGGGGTTCCTGCCGGGTTATCCTTACATGGGTGATACGCCGGCGAGGCTCCTTTTGCCTCGGCGTGAGACGCCGCGTGTTCGGGTGCCGATGGGGTCTGTGTGCATCGCGGTCGGCCTCACGGGCGTCTATTCCCTCGACAGCCCGGGTGGCTGGCATTTGATTGCGCGGACGCCGATTCGATTGTTCGATCTGCGACGGTCTCGGCCCGTGCTGCTCAAACCAGGCGATCGCGTGCGCTTTGCTCCGGTGTCACGCGAGGTGTTCGATGACCTCGAGGTGAAGGCGGGCGAAGGACGGCTGACTATGACGCCTAGCGATCTGGCCGCGACGGGGAGAGCGGCATGAGCCCCGCGCTGCGCGTGCTCGAGCCCGGCCTTTTCACGGCTGTGCAGGATCTCGGTCGCACGGG
>JANOKV010000164.1:0-4248 GCA_031419415.1 Hyphomicrobiales bacterium
TCTCTACGCCGCTTTGAAGGACGGCACGCTGCCGGCCGCCGCGCTCGACGTCTTCGACAAGGAGCCGCCCGACGCCGACAATCCACTCTTCACATTGCCCAACCTGATCTGTTCTCCGCATATTGCCGGGGTCACGGCCGAGGCGATGGAACGCATGGCCGAGCAGGCGGTGCTCAACGTGCTCTCGGTCTTCGACGCCAATCCGCGCAAGGAAAACGCCGTCAATCCGGAAGTCTTCGGCTGAACGATCATCGGCGACCGTGCGCGCAGGCGACCGGCATCTGTCGAGAACCCTACAACAGGATGAGGTCAATGAAAGAAGCGCCCAAGATACAAATTCCTGGCGTCTATCATCGCCGCGTCGGCGACATCGTCGTCACCGCGATCAGCGACGGCTTCCTCGATGGCAACCTCGACGTGCTGCGCAATATCGGCCAGGACGATGCCCGCCAGATCCTCAGTGAAAACTTCCGGCCTGCTCGGCGCACGGCCGTGAACTGCTTCCTGATCTGGTCGGCGGGCCGACTGGCGCTCGTCGAAACAGGCTGCGGCTCCTACATGGCGCCGACGTCGGGCAGGCTGCTCGCCAATTTGCGCGCGGCCGGCGTCGACCCCGGCGACATCGAGGCCGTGTTGTTGACCCACATGCACCCCGACCATTCTGCGGGCCTGACCGACATGACGACAGGCAAACGGAATTATCCCAACGCCGAACTCGTCATGCACGAGAACGAGCCCAAGCATTGGTTCGACGATGCCGCGATGGCGCGCGGCAACGAACGCGAGCAGAAACTGTTCTTCCAGGCCGGCCGCGACCAGACCGAGCCTTATCGCCGGCAGTGGCGGTTGTTCCAGAAAGGCGAGGTGTTTCCCGGCGTCACGGCGATGCCGCTGCACGGACATACGCCGGGGCATTCGGGATTTCTGGTCTCCTCCGGAAAAGAGCAACTGTTGATCTGGGGCGACATCGTCCACGTCCCCGAAGTCCAGACGGCGCGTCCCGAAGTGTGCATGGTGTTCGACAGCGATGCGAGCGCAGCCGAAGCGACGCGTCGGCGCACGTTCGACATGGTGGCGTCCGATGGGTTGCTGTTCACCGGCATGCACATGCATTTTCCGGGTTTCTCGCGTCTCGTGCGCAACGGCGCGAGCTATCGCATCCTTCCCGCAGCTTGGGAGCAAGCCATCTGATCGGAAGGTGGAGGGGGTGCCCGGCCACTCCCTCATGCCTTTTCGCGTCATGTGACGTCGAGAGCGCTTGCTAAGGCGTCCCCCGCGCCGTGACGGTTCTTTTCGCGCGGAAAGTTTTCTAGAAGCCCAATCGAGCCAAGTGATCGACGGCTTGTGGGCTTCCCAAGTCGCGGGCTTTCTCGTACCAGCGCCGCGCCGTCGCCACGTCGGGCCTCAAGCCGTGCACCTTGAGCCGGGCCAGCTCGTGGGGATCATAGGTCGTACCCAATGCCATCGCGCCCTCGGGCAGGCCAACCTCTGCAGCGCGCTCGAAGAACTGTCGCGCGCCCGCGATATTGCCTTCGTCGAGCATCGACGTCCCCCGCGTGACAAACGCCATCGCGCGCCCACGGGCCTCGGCCGACAGCGACGGCGGCTTCACCGCTGGGGCAGGCGTAATGGCGCTCGGGGGGATCGCGGCGACAGCCGTTTTCGGTGCGCTGGGTGACGGGCTCGGCGCGGCCGGAGGGACGGCGGCCACAGGTGGAGGTGAAGGGACGCCAATCGTCGGTGGTGGAACCGGCGCCGCTACGGGTGGAACCACGACCACGGTCGGCGGTTCGGGCGCAACGGCAGCGACTTTGGCAGGCGCGGCGGTCGGCGGGGGCGGGATCACCACAGTTGTCGCAGGCGGCGATGGTACAGGCTCAGCCGATGATGCTTTCTCTCCCGTATTCGGCATAGCCTCCGAAGGCGTGCCCTTCGTCGCCGCACTTTCCGGGGGTGGCGTCGCGACCGGCGTCGACACTTGCGGGCGGGGTTCGGGACGCGCCACGGGTTCGTTCGAGACAACAGGCGGCGTCATCGCCACGACTGGAGGCGCGATCGGCGCCGTTGCGGTCGCGCGGTCTGCCGCGGGAGCCGACGGCAAGTCGGGCGCAATCAATCGCGCCGTGGCGCCGACGACGAGGGCGCTTTTCGCTTCGGCAAGGACGTGTCCATCGACGGTCACGAGCAAGACCGTGACTTCGCTTTTTCCCGCCCCATCCGCTGGCACCGTGAGCCGCAACCGCTGCAAGGCCGCAATCGGCACGGCCCACGCGCCTGGCGCAATGGCATGCCCTTCCGAAAGCGTAGCGCTGGCGGGCAGCCCGCGAATACGCAACAAACTGTTGTTGGGAATTTGATCACGCATCGTGATGTAGATATCCATCGCCGTTTCGCGCGCCGGTTCCGCGAGAATGACGCTGGGAATGTGCACCTTGATGCGTTCGGCGACATCGGGCGCAATTTCGACGCCCGGACGTGTCGGCTGTGCCGATGATTGCTGGGCCGTCGCGCGGTCAACGCCGCTGCCGAAAACGGCCAGGGCAACGGTGAGCGCGCAACCCACCGACCACACCAGAGGCCCGTCTCGCCGCGCCTGACCCGCTAATGTCGCGGCCTGCGGTGGCCGCCGCGGTCGCAGCTCCATCGCTGCCATTAGCCCGTCCTCCTCGTTGCGCCGCTCGCAGCACTCACTGCTTGCTCTGTTTCTTCGACCACTCCATGAATTGCTGGAACAGTCTCTCCTGCTCTGCGGGGTTACCCGGAGCCGCACGAACAGCCTGCTGGCGCGCCAACGTCTGATCGACGGACGCTGGCCGCACAGCCGGAACGGGTGTCGGCGGGGTCGGCGGCACCGCTGCCGCCAGTTTGTCGAGCCGGTCCTGCATCGGCTGGAAGCGCCGCCAACCGGGCACCTTACCGGCGAGGTTCACGTCCTTCCATTTGGGGTGATAGCCGGGATCGGTCTGCAACTTGTCGAACCGCTGCATCAGGTAATCGGTGAACTTCACCATGCGGCGATAGCGATCGCTGTCCGTGGGCCAATCGTACACGGCAAGCAGTGCGGGCACCGAAATCGTGGCAATGCGCTCGCCTTGCGGGATCAGCCCGGGATAATCGGCATGATCCAGATAGGCTGGGGTGTAGTAGTCGAGTTTGTCGCTGTATTCGACGGGCAGGAACTTGAAGCCTTCGGCGAATTTACCCTTGAGAAACGGCGGCAGAGGTTTGGACGAAACCCAGACCGTGGCCGCGTATTGCGGCCCTTTGCGCATCTCTTCCATCGCCACCTGATGGGGAACGAATTTGGCGTCGACCTTGACGCCTAGGCGCTCGAAGATGATCGGTCCGCTGTAGGCGGCGGCCGTGCCCTCGGTATTGAAGTTGACGGGCTTGCCTTCGAGGTCGGCCAGCGACTTGATTTCAGGCCGCACGAAAATGTGCAGCTCCGACGGGAAGAGGTTCAGCAGAAATGTGATCCGCTTGGAGATCGCCGCGCCGTCGGGTTGCTTCTTGAAGTGCTCGAGCACGTCGCCGTAGACGATCGCGGCATCGACGCCGCGCAGATAAAGCAGGTCGAAGATGTTGTCGAATGGACCACGCGTCACCAACGGGACGACACGCATCTCGTCGCCGTCGTCGAGAACGCGGGCGAGTTCAGCGGCGAACTGAAGGGGCGCGCCTTCCGTGCGGCCCGCCGCCAGACCCACCGTCCAGGAGTTGATCATCTCCTTGCGGCGCGCTTCGCTGGTGACTTGGTTGCTCTTCACAGCGGCAATGGCGCGTTGGGGCCTTTGATTGCCCTGAACGGCCTGCGCCAGTTCGATGACGCGATCGTTGCCCGGTTGACTTTGGGCCATAGCCCAGCCTGCGCCACCGACCAGTACGGCGACCGCACACGATACGCCGCACACAACCGATGAAACTGTCTTGCCGAGCAGGGCTGCAATGCGAGACATGGCCCCATCCTCCTCGTTTGAAATGAAACATACTCCTGCACTCGAGAGCAGGAGACCGATACGATCAGGGCCGGATGTAGGCGAAGCCCTTGGACTGCAACTCCATCAGGCGAACGACACCTGAAGGCACGACTTTCGCTTCCGATATGAGCACCACCGGTTTTTGCTCGGCCTTGCTCATGTTGGCTTGGGTGTTGGCGCACGCAGCGAAGGTGATCGATGGCTCTTCCAGCGCGAGTTGCGCGATGCGCTGTTTGGCGGGGCTCGTATCGTCGCGCAGCATGTGCAGGCC
>JANOKV010000165.1:0-4794 GCA_031419415.1 Hyphomicrobiales bacterium
CCTGCAGCGGCATCAAGCCGAACTCTTGCGTCTCGAGGGCGAGCGTCAAGCGGACCGCGTCCAGGGCTTCCAGGATCTCAAGACAGCCTTCGAGACCTATCAGAAGGTGCTCCCTGTAACGTCGAAGGAAACAGCGCCCAATGATTGGGCCATGCTGTGCGCCGAGATGGCCTACACCCTGGTCGCGGCCCTGCCGTTGATGGAGGACGGTGCTCGTCGGACCTCGGGCAAGAACGCTGCCTCACTCTTTGGGTTGGCGCGGCCCTATCTGGTAGCGGGTGGTTTTGGGCAGGACATCGAGCGGCTGGACGTCGCTCTGACGACGGCTCGCCGCGCCGCCGGTGAGCTCTAGGACCCGCGATCCTGGTCACTTGTTGCAGGAAAAAGGGGCTTGCCGCAACATCAGGCGCCCATTCGGGGATTTAATGGGATCGCAATGAAATGGTGCGCCTGTCGGTGATCAATCCGCCACCACGCCGGTAGGCTTCGAGATTAACGAGCCTACTGTTGCCCAGCTGCTGATTTGCGAGAGGATGTCTCCATGGACTACGCCTATCTGGGCAAGAGCGGCTTGCGGGTTTCGCGCCTGTGCCTGGGCACAATGGATTTCGGTGACGGCATGGACGAGGCTTCGGCCGCCCGCGTGCTCGACAGCGCGCGCGAGTCCAAGGTCAACTTCATCGATACGGCCGACGCCTATAACAACGGCGCGTCCGAAAAAATGCTCGGCAAGCTCCTCGCCAAGGATCGTGACCAATGGGTGCTCGCGACCAAGGTCGGTCAACAGGACGGGCCGATTCATGACAAGCGCGGCCTGTCGCGCCGCTGGATGATGCGCGCCATCGACGCCAGCCTGGAACGCCTCGGCACAGACTATGTCGACATCTACTACATGCATCACCGCGACCGCGAGACGCCGCTGATCGAGAGCGTCGAGGCGATGCGTGACATCATCGCTTCGGGCAAAGCGACCTACTGGGGCTTTTCCAATCACTACGCCTGGGAAATCGGCGAGATCATCCGCTTGTGCGACAAGACCGGCACGCCGCGTCCCGTCATCGCACAACCAATGTACAACATCGCCATGCGCATGGCCGAGAACGACTATCTTCCCGCGTGCGCGCACTATGGCATTGGCGTCGCCCCGTTCTCGCCACTGGCGCGCGGCGCGCTGACCGGGAAATACCGGCAGGGCGTCGAGCCGCCGGCCGATAGCCGCGCCGCGCGCGGCGACCCCAGCCTGCTGACCCGCGACTTTAGTCCGCAGACGTTCGCCGTCGTCGAGGCCATCCGCAAACATGCCGATAAACGTGGCATGACGCCGGTCGATTTCGCGGTGCTGTGGGTCCTCAACAACCGCACCGTCACCAGCGTCATCACGGGCCCACGCACGTTCGAGCAGTGGAGTGAATATCTGCGCGTCCTCAAGCACACCTTCACGGCCGATGACGAAAAATTCGTCGACAGCCTCGTCGCCGCCGGCCATCCCGCCACCCCCGGCCTGATCTGGTCGCGCCATCCCCCCATGGGCCGAAAGGCCATCGTGGGCTGAGACGGCCGGCATGGGAAATATTTTCGGAACCGTGGCCCGAGAGCGCAACCAACCTAGCCGTATGAACCACGCTCACCATTGTCGGATGCGCGGTGGTGGTCGCAATTAACCACGATGGGATGTTATTGCCTCGATTTGGAAGTAAACGCGCCAGTCGGTTGTAACCCGAGCTTTAATGCCGATATAGACACAGGTCGGTTGCCATCTGGGATTGGTGATGGGGCAGCGATGCGGGGTCCATGTCATGAACAAGCTATCTGGACCAACCGAGAGCAGCATTCCATCCTCGCAATCCATCGCGGTAGACCAACCAATGCGAGATCGAGAAATCGTTGCGTTGAAGGAAGCGCTGCAGGAAAAAACCGAAGAACTCGCACACCTGAGCCGGCGTCTCGACTTACTTACTCGGGTGGCCAACAGCCTCATCCTCGGTGACGATCCCGACGGCTATCTCACGACGGCGTTCAATGCAGTCGCCGCAGAAGTCGGTGCGGAGTTTTTTTTCAATTACCATATCGATGAATCCGACCCTCTCACCCTCAGACTGCGCGCGTCGGGTGGCCTTGACCCGGCCCAGCAGCGGGCGTTCCGTCAGATCAAGCTGGGACAGTTCCTGTGCGGAAGAGTCGCCCAGTCACGCAGCCCGCTGATCGTCGACGATATTCAACGCAACGACGATGCCGCGACGGCGGGCGTCAAGGCGATGGGCATCCAGGCGTATGCTGGTTTTCCGCTTATCGCGCATGGTAATCTGTTCGGCACCATTGCTTTCGGTTCGGCGCGCCAAACTCGTTTTTCTATGGCCGACATTGAATTCATGAAAACATTGGCGGATCAGTTTGCCGCGACCATTGAACGGGCACTTCTCCTGCGCCAATTGCGCGACAAGGAAACACTTTATCGATCGGCGCTCACCGTTGGCCGCATGGGGGCGTGGGAAACGGACTATGTCGCGGGCACGAGGCAGTGGTCCGACGAAGGGATGTCGTTGTTCGGCCTGTCGCTCGTCGATGGCCGAGGGCACGTCGGCGGCGACAATGACGAATTCAAGTCAGCGCTACACCCTGATGATCGCCATCTGGCGAGTGAGTTCCGTAAACGCGCCAATGAAGAGGATTCGTTCGAGGCCGAATACAGAATTTTGCGACCGGATGGAACGATCATTTGGGTTGCCGGTCGCGGTCAAGTCGTCGCCCGGGACGCCGATGGAAAAGCGCAGCTGCTGATCAGCATTGTCGGCGACATTACAAAGCGCAAGTCAGCCGAAGAACATGCGCAGTTTCTTCTGGCTGAAATATCGCATCGATCGAAAAATCTCTTCGCCGTGGTTCAGGCCGTGGCGCGCAATTCTGTTCGCGCTAATTCTACAATGGATGATTTTCAAGCCCGCTTCTCTCAGCGTCTTCAGGGTCTAGCGACATCGCACGATCTGCTCGTTCACGCGAAGTGGCAAGGCGCGTCGCTCGCCGACCTCGTGCGCCGGCAACTTGCCCCATTTGCCGATGTGGGATCACGTCTCGAAATGACCGGGCCTGATGTTGCCGTGAAGGCCGAAGCGGCCCAAGCCATCGGCCTTGCCCTGCACGAGCTGGCGACCAATGCGGGGAAGTACGGCGCGCTGACTGAGCCGACGGGCAAGGTGCTTGTGTCTTGGAACTTTGTCGAAAGCACCGATGGGTCGCGACGTATCCGTCTTTGTTGGACCGAAGAGGGTGGCCCTCCCGTGTCGCCGCCGCGCAGCAAAGGGTTCGGCCATATCGTCATCGAACGTATGGTGGCGCTGTCGGTCAATGGCGATGTCGATCTGCAATTCACTCCACAGGGTTTGACTTGGCAGCTCACCTTTCCAGCCGGCAGACACGTTGCTGAGGCGCCGTAATGGCTGGGCGGAGGCGCGTCGACCGGGAAATACCGGCCTGATCTGGTCGCGCCAACCCCCCATGGGCCGAAAAACCATTGCGGGGTAAGACGGCTGGGGCCAGGCGGTCGACAACCTTGTGACCAAGCTTAATTGACACCGCCTTATTTTTTTGTATATCCAATATGGACATACATGAGGTTTGTCATGGCCACGACTACTGTTATCTTCAAAAGCAACCAGACGCAGGCCGTCCGACTGCCAAAGGACGTTGCGTTCCCCGAGGGCGTGCACGAGGTCGAGATCATTAAGGTCGGCAATAGCCGTGTGATCAGCCCGGTTGGTCACCGGTGGGACACGTTTTTCGAGGAAGAAGCCAAGCTTTCGGATGATTTCCTGACGGAGCGCGATCAAGGCGCGTTCAAAGAGCGCGAGCCGTTATAATGCTGCGCTATATGCTCGACACCGATACCTGCATACGCGCGATGCGTGCCATTGCGACGTCCACGCTCGCCGGTCACTTCAACCGGCATGCGGAACAGATTTGTATCTCGAGCATCGTTTTGGCCGAACTGCACTATGGCGCAGAGAACTCGCAGCGTATCGTCGATAATCTGGTCCGCATCGAGAAGTTCACGACGCGGCTTCAGTCCGTTTTAGACTTCGATGCCGCCGCCGCCGCCGACTTCGGCCGGATCCGCGTTGCGCTCCGAAAAACGCCGATAGGCCCGATCGATACGCTCATCGCAGCCCACGCGCGCAGCCGCGATCTGATCATCGTCACGAGCAACGTCGGCGAATTCGGCCGCGTGCCAGGGCTGGGTGTCGAAGGTTGGACATAGGCTTGTTAGAGCACCGAGTGTTGCTTAACAGCCGTATCACGACTACCCCTTGGCCTCGTCTTTCGTCGTCGTCCGCCCCAAACCCCCGGAGCAACCCGCATGCCCCTCAAACGAATGGTGCTGGAAATCGGCATGGGGACCGACATTCGCGGTTCCGACTCCACGAAAGCGGCGGCGCGCGCGGTGCGTGATGCGCTGTGGCACAACTCGCTGTCGATCGCGACGGTGCTGGGCCAGCCGCTCGAGGCGATGAACATCGTCGTGCACATTGGCGTGCCCCGGCCCGAGACGGTCGACAAAGCAGCGGTGCTCGCGGTGCTTCCCTATGGGCGCGGCACGGTCGAAGTCGTCGAAGGCGGCCTCGAGGTTCGCAACGATGGCGATACCGACTCGACCCTGATCGCCAACGCCTGCGTCGTCGTCTCGCTCGACATCTGAGCCCGGAGGTTCATCCAATGCCCCTGAAACGCGTTATCCTCGAGCTCGGCTCCGGCAACGACCTGCATGGCTCGGATTACACCAAGGCCGCGTTGCGCGCGGTG
>JANOKV010000166.1:0-1732 GCA_031419415.1 Hyphomicrobiales bacterium
GCGACCGCCTGATCGCCAATGAGCTGCATCCGCTCGATCGCGCGCAGTTGGAGCTCGAGATGCGCGGCGATCGTCGCGCGAAAGTTCTCGGCCTCGACGGGTGGCAGGCTCTGCGCGCGGTGCTGCCGCCCAGAGAGCGGCGCGGCGTCATCCTTGTCGATCCGCCGTTCGAGGAAACTGGCGAGTTCGAGCGCTTGGCGCAAGGGTTGGCGGCGGCGGTCGATCGGTTCGCCTCCGGCATCTATCTGCTCTGGTATCCCATCAAAGACTTGGCGGCCGTGGGCGCCTTCAAGCGGCGGCTAGCGATGGCGGGGCATGCCAAGTTGCTGGCGGTCGAGCTGTGCGTCGCCGCGCACACGGATCGATTGGCGGCGGCAGGGTTGATCATCTCGAACCCACCGTTCCGTCTCGAGGAGGACTTGCGGACGCTCCTGCCCTTCCTCGCTGCGCGGCTCGCCACCGGGCCGGGTGCGGCGGCAACCGCGACGTGGCTGTCGTCCAGCCAGTGAGCAGACTGACGGATAGCACGGTGTCTGGCCTTCGGCCTGACACCGCTGCTCCACGGAGCAACGCAGATGTCGGCACCGCCGCGGACGGGTGTCAGACCGAAGGCCAGACACCCTGGCATCCCGCACGGCCTCGCGCCGTGCCGCGATAGGGCTTGATACAACTCATCGCGGGCGGAATAATCATCCCGAGCCACACCGGATCTTTTTTCCGCAGCGTCCGGTCGGGAGAGCGAGGGAGGCAACGCATGCGGCAGACAGGCATTGTCAAGTTCTTCAATCAGTCGAAGGGATTTGGCTTCATCACGCCCGACGAAGGCGGCAAAGACGTGTTCGTCCACATCTCGGCGGTCGAAAACTCCTCGGTGGGATCGCTCGGCGAAGGCATGCGCGTGTCGTTCGAGACGGAGCCCGACAAGCACGGCAAAGGGCCCAAAGCGATCAATCTCCAGACAGCGAGTTGATCGGCGGCCACCGCGCCACCGCGCCACGGCGTGCGGCCTGCAATCGGGGTAACCCGTGCCTTCCGGGTGACATAAGGCCCGGAATTGGAGGGTTACTCTGCTGGCTGTTGAGCGAATCGTTTACCTGATGCGTTATCTTCGATGAGCGGCGCCCCAATCGATTCCTGGGGCTCGATTAGAGCGGCGAAGAGGCAGGTGATCGAATGACACGCGGAATTCTTTTCGGACTGGTCCTGGCTTCGGCCGTGCTTGGGTTCACCACTATCGATGGGGCGACTGCCGCCGATCGCACGGATAAAAACAGCCGCGCCCAGACCAGCGCCGCGCATCAGCCGACTGCCTATCGCAAAAAGAAACCGCGCACCGCCGTGAAGGGCTATGTCGCCCGCCGTGGCGGTTACTCGTATTACGCGTCCGACAGCATCAACACCTACGGCGATGCCCGTTCGCTCTACGGCAGCACGGGCTATTTCCGCGACTTCAACCAAGATCGCCAATCGCAGTCGGGCCCCTTCGACCACGGCTTCTTCTTCGACTCTGGCACTCATCCTCGCGGCGGCGACTCGCCCTACATGCACTGAGATCGGTTCGCGTCAGCGCAGCATGATGGCCGAGATTTGGCGGCCGTAGTCGCTTTCCTTGGCGTGCGTGGCGCGGCGATAGCTGAAGTGGCGCGCTGCGTCGCTATAGGTGCAGGCCGTGCAATTCTCGATCGTATCGAGGCCGCACGCCTCGAGCCGCGCCAGCACGAACGCGGGCAGA
>JANOKV010000167.1:0-20174 GCA_031419415.1 Hyphomicrobiales bacterium
GTGCATCTCAAAACTGAGGGAGAAAGAAAATGGCTAAGGCAGCAAAGAAGGCAGTGAAGAAGGCTCCGGCTAAGAAAGCCGCCAAGAAGACCGTTGCGAAGAAGAAAGCTCGGTAAATTAACGAACGGCGCGTCGTCGACACTTGTCGATGGTTCCCCGCGCAGCCGTACACTCGCCGTCGTGAGCGTTTGAGGCCGGAGGTGCGTTCATCGCCCTCCGGTCTCCTCGGATTATGCGTTTAGCGCCTCCTGTTTGGCGCCACAGTCGTTTGCACGACCCTTCCCGACGTTAGCCCCGGTCCATTGCGACGATGGACGGCGCAGTTGGGGACGCGTTGCGCCGCCCCAAATCGCTATGACGGCTCGTCCGATGGTGCGCGGCTTCGCGCTCCTCGCGGTTGGCGTGATTCGGTGATCGGGCAACGATTTTGCGTAGCGACGTTTCCCTTGCATCATCAATGACATGCAATACTCGGGAACAATGTCGATTTCGGTCCCATTGGACCACTTCAGTTAACCGTGCGTTAACCCTAGAAGCCAAAGCTGATGTAGGCGTGTGGAATTGATTCGTCTGGGCAGACGAGCCACCCGCCATCTGGGAAAAATGAGGAGAAAGACTATGGCTAAGACAATCAAAGCGAAGACGACGACCAAGAAGACCATTACCAAGAAGCCCGCAGCCAAGCGCAAGACGACGTCGCGCACTGTCGCGGCTCGCTCGACCGTCACGGTCAAGAGCACGAAGGCCAAGGTTGCTCGCAAGGCCCCGGCCAAGAAGAAAATTGCCGCCGCTCGCTCGACCTCTTCGGTGAAGCGCGCGCCGAGCCGCACGAAGAGCCGCAAGGCGAAGGGCTGAACGCAGGCGATTGCCACGTTCAATCCTCTAAACACATCGGCCGGTGATCGCGGGGTGCGGTCAGCCGGCCGATCGTTTTTTGGCGTAGGGTAGGGAGGCCCGAGGGCGTCAGACGCGCCGCTCCACCATCAATTTTTTGAGCTCGGCGATCGCTTTTGCGGGATTGAGCCCCTTTGGACACGTCTTGGCGCAGTTCATGATGGTGTGGCACCGGTACAGCCGGAAGGGGTCTTCCAGAGCATCCAATCGCTCGCCGGTCGCCTCGTCCCGGCTATCGATGACCCATCGATACGCCTGCAACAGAATTGCGGGTCCCAGGAATCTGTCTGAATTCCACCAGTAACTCGGACAGGACGCCGAGCAGCAGGCGCACAGAATACATTCATAGAGCCCATCGAGCTTTTCGCGATCCTCGCGCGCTTGCTTCCATTCCCCCGGAGGCGTGGGCGTGGTGGTCTTCAGCCACGGCTCGATCGAGCGGTGCTGCGCGTAGAAATCGGTAAGGTCGGGCACCAGGTCTTTGATGACCTGGAGGTGCGGCAGTGGAAAAACATGAACGGCGCCAGCCATATCCTCGATCGATTTCAGGCAGGCCAGTTCGTTGCCGCCGTCGATGTTCATCGAGCAGGACCCGCAGATCCCTTCACGGCACGAGCGGCGGAAGGCGAGGGTCGGATCGATCTCGTTCTTGATCTTGATCAGCGCGTCGAGAACCATCGGACCGCACTGCGCTTGGTCGACCCAATAGCTGTCGATTCGGGGATTGTCGCTGTCGTCTGGGTTCCAGCGGTAGATACGGAACTCCTTCCACGTGCCCGCACCTTCGGGCCGGTTCCAGGTCTTGCCCGTGGTGTACGTGGAGTTGCGTGGCAGTGTGAGCTGGACCATGTGACCCTTGCTTTCGAGCGAGAAAGAGTGTTGCGCGGCCGGACTTTGGGAAAACCACGCGGACCTGTCAACGTGGCGTTTGCCCGGTCCACTGGTGTAGCGCGCAGCCCCCTCGGCTGGTCTACCGATGATTGTCGCTCGTATCAGCCGCGCAGACCGCCGCCCTCGGTCGCGAGCCAAGCCGCGCAGCAGGCCTTCGCCAGGTCGCGCACCCGCAAAATGAAGCTTTGCCGTTCGGTGACGGAGATGACGCCACGCGCGTCGAGCAGATTGAAAATGTGGGACGCCTTGATGCACTGATCATAGGCCGGCAGCGCCATGGTGTGGCGACCGGCGGTTGCGCTCGACGGCGCGCCTTTGTCGAGCAGCGACTTGCATTCGGCTTCCGCATCCTTGAAGTGGGCAAGCAGCATTTGGGTGTCGGCGTGCTCGAAATTGTAGCGCGAATACTCCTGCTCGGCTTGCTGGAAGACGTCGTTATAGGTGAGTTTGCGGTCGTCGTGGCGGCCATTGAAGTTGAGATCCCAAACCCGATCCACCCCCTGCACGTACATGGCGAGCCGCTCGAGACCATAGGTAATTTCACCGGAGACGGGGTTGCAATCGAACCCGCCGACTTGCTGGAAATACGTGAACTGCGTCACTTCCATGCCATTGCACCAGACTTCCCAGCCCAGCCCCCAAGCCCCCAGCGTTGGACTTTCCCAATCATCCTCCACGAACCGAATGTCGTTGAGGGACGTGTCGATACCGATCGCATCGAGGCTCGCCAGATAGAGGTCCAGGATGTTGGGCGGTGACGGCTTCATGATCACCTGGAACTGGTAGTAGTGCTGCATCCGGTTGGGGTTTTCCCCGTAGCGCCCGTCTTTGGGCCGGCGGGACGGTTGAACGTAAGCCGCGTTCCAGGTCCGAGGCCCCAATGCACGCAGCGTCGTCGCAGGATGAAACGTCCCAGCGCCCACTTCCATGTCGTAGGGCTGCAGGATCACGCACCCGTGCGCGCCCCAAAACCTCTGCAACGTGAGGATGAGATCCTGGAACGACTCTTTGGGCCGAAGCTCACCGAGTGCAGGGGGCGGCCTTGCAGTCTGGGCAGTCAGGGTCGGCATGGCAGCGCCTCGCTCGGGATCGGATCGGTGCGCACTATACGGAAATTGTGTCTGGCGTCACCCCGAACAAAGAACGACAGCTCGACGACCCGTACCCGCAGCGGCGCCAGGGGATGCACGTCATGCAACTCTTCGAGCCATATGACGTTATCGGTTGATCCGGATCGGTGAAATCGATCCGTTTGAAAGCGCGCGCAACGGATTCCAGTGGAGTGGCTCATGAGTACGACTTCCGACGACGACAGAAGGCTCGAGCGAGAGCGCGCGGTCCGGGGCGCGAACAGTAACCAAGACGAGCGCAACGAGGCGGTCATGACGCAGGCGTCGCCTGCCGACGACATGCGAACCATCATGATCAACCGTATCTCGTGGGGCGCGGTGTTCGCGGGCGTCGCCGTCTCTTTGGTCATTCAACTCATTCTCAACATGTTCGGCGTCGGCATTGGTTTGGGGACGCTCGATCCCGGCACGGGTGACAACCCGGCAGCCAGTTCTCTGTCGATTGGCGCGGCGGTTTGGTGGGGTGTATCCAGCATCATTGCTGCCTCGGTGGGCGGCTATGCAGCGGGGCGCCTGTCTGGAAAGCCCGAATACTCGACAGCTGCATGGCATGGCCTCGTTTCGTGGGCCTTCGCCACGCTGGCTGTCATTTATCTGCTCGGCTCCGCAGTCTCATCGATCGTCGGTGGTACGGTGACGACTGCGGCTAACGTCGCAGGCAACGCTGCGAGCGGGAACGCGCAGGCGCTTCGTGCGGTGTTGCCGAGCGCCGCGACACAAGCAGCCGTTCCCTTCACTGTCGTCGAACAGTAGTTCCGTTCCGACGCTGGCGATCAGAGCGCCTCTCGCGATTTGGCGATAACCGCCTTGCGAGATGTCGTCACCGCGCAGCCTGCCAATGTCGCGGCGGCGCGTGATCGGGCCACCTTGGCAGTTTCGCGTGTTCTCAACCTGCAACCCGACGCAGCACGGCAACGGGTAACGGCCTACGAGCAACAATACCAGCAGGCCACGGCCGCCGCGCGTGTCAATGCACCGTCCGCACAGACGGCCGATAAAGCCGCCAGAGCAGCGTCTTGGAGTATCATCGGGGCGACGATCGCTCTGCTGTTGGGTGGGCTTGCCTCTTGGTGGGGCGGTGGATCGGCGACCGTTCATCCCACGATCACGGCCCTGGCGCACAGCGTACGGGCTCGCGGTGTCGCGTTTCGCCGGATCGAAACGTGATTTTCACAAGACGAGCACGCCGCCATGGCGTGCTTCGCCATCGGGCTCGACATGGATGAGGACTTCGGCGCCATGCAACTCCTTACGGATCGCATCCTCGATCCGGTCGCAGATGCCATGCGCATGGGCGACCGACATGGCGCCGGGCACGACCATGTGAAACTCGATGAAGGTCGCAGCCCCGGCGCTGCGCGTGCGCAGGTCGTGGACTTCGATGGCGCCTTCGGCATTGGCTGAAATTAGCGTGCGGATGCGGCTGCCGATCTCGGGTTCGACGGCCTCGTCCATCAAGCTGCTGACCGACTGGCGCGTCAATCGCCATCCCGTCCACAGGATATTGAGGGCCACTGCGCCGGCCATAATTGGGTCGAGGATGGTGATTTCGGTCACGTAGACCAATCCGAGCCCGACGAGCACACCCACCGTCGTGGCGAGATCGGTGAAAAGATGCCAACCATCGGCTTCCAGCGCGGGTGATTTGCGCTGACGGCCGACGATGACCAAATATGCGGCCCAGCCTCCATTGAGCAGGCTCGCGCCGGCTGAAATCAGCATCCCGAGAAGCGGATCGGTCAGTGGGCGCGGCTTGAACAGCGCCCCCCACGCCTCGTGCAGTATGAGAAAAGCCGCGACGATGATCAGCGCGCCCTCGAGAATGGCGGAGAAATATTCCGCCTTGTGGTGACCGAATTGATGCACCCGGTCGGCGGGGCGCATGCTGATGCGGATCGTGACCAGGGCCACGATCGCCGTCACGACGTTGACGACGCTTTCCAGCGCATCGGAATAGAGCGCCACACTGCCGGTGTAGTGATAGGCGAGGTACTTGATGCCCATGACGAGCACCGCGACGGCGATGCTCGCTGTGGCGATGGCCGTCACATCATGTTTGGTGCTCGCCTGGGCGGTCACGTCTGCACGCCTCCGCCCGTATTGGCTTCGTCAGCCGACGATTTCGTCCGAGCTGAAATTCAGGGCAATCTCGCGTATGGCAGCCGCCGAGCTGTCCGACCCGTGGGTCGAATTCTCGCCCTTCGAAACCGCGAAGAGTTTGCGAATCGAGCCGTCGGCGGCCTCTGCGGGGTCCGTGGCGCCCATCACTTCGCGGTATTTTGCAATGGCGTTTTCGCCTTCGAGCACCTGCACGACGACAGGACCCGAGGTCATGAATGACGTCAGCTCGCCGTAGAAGGGGCGCGCTTTGTGCTCCTCGTAGAACGTCTCGGCCTGCGCCTTCGTCCAGCGCACCCGCTTCTGGGCGATGATCCGTAGGCCCGCTTTCTCGATGACCGCGTTGATAGCGCCGGTCATGTTGCGCCGCGTGGCATCCGGCTTGATGATGGAAAACGTGCGCTCGATCGCCATGATGGCCCTCATTCTTCGGCCGGCGAACCGGCATGACTTGACGTGATGGCGGGGTTATAGCTGCGGGTCGGCAGTGTCACAAGGCTGCGGTGAAGGCGCGTGGGACGATCCATTGCCGCCCGACGCAGACCGGCTTTGCCCTGGGTAGCTTTATTGGTCAATTGCCGGGCTCCTGCCGGCAGGCTAAAAGGCTGCAGCTATCGCTCGCCCGTGTGGAGAACAAACCTTATGGCGCAAGACGACCCGCAAGCGTCGAAACGGCCCCAGCGGCCCCTGTCTCCGCACATCCAGATTTACAAACGCGAAATCAACATGGTGATGTCGATCTTGCATCGCATCACGGGCGCCGCTCTCTATTTCGGGACGGTACTGTTGGCTTGGTGGCTGGTGGCGGCAGCGAGTGGAGCCGAACATTTCGCCCGCGCCAACGGTTTGCTCGCCTCTCCATTGGGCCTTCTCGTCATGTTCGGGTTCACCTGGGCGCTCATGCATCACCTCCTCGGTGGGGTGCGCCACCTCATTTGGGATACGGGCTGGGGGTTCGATTTGGAGAGCATCGATCGGATCTCATGGGCCACGGCGATCGGTTCGGCTGGTCTGACAGTCGCCATCTGGCTGTGGGCGATCATCGGCAAGGGAGTGCTGTGAGATGAGTACTCCTCCCCTCTATCCCACACCGTCGCCCACGAAGGCGCGCATTCGCACGCCACTGGCCCGCGCGCGCGGTCTGGGTTCCGCCAAAGATGGCACGGGCCACTTCTGGTGGATTCGGGTCACGTCCGTCCTGTTGGTTTTTCTCACCATTCACGCCGTGATGCTGGCTGTCGGACTGATCGGCGCCGATTACGCGACGGCGCGGGCGGCGCTTGGGCGACCCATCAACGCCATTCCGCTGCTGCTCTTGATCCTCGCTGGCGTCTATCACATGTGGCTCGGCATGCAGGTGATTATCGAAGACTACGTGCACAGCGAGGGACCCAAGGTCCTCTGGCTGATGTTGAACTGGATCTTTTCGGCAGCCGTTGGCCTGACCTGCGTCTTCGCTGTGCTCAAGCTATCATTCGGGATCTGAGACCATGGCGGACAACGCGAACATGAAAAGCAACGGCGCCGCCAAACCGGCCGTGAATGGCCGCGCCTATCCTATGACCGATCACACCTATGACGTGGTGATCGTGGGTGCCGGCGGCGCAGGGCTGCGGGCGACGCTGGGCTGCGCCGAGGCTGGTTTGAAAACGGCCTGCATCTCGAAGGTTTTCCCGACGCGCTCGCACACGGTCGCCGCCCAAGGCGGCGTCGCAGCGGCACTAGGCAACATGGGCGCCGACGACTGGCGCTGGCACATGTTCGACACGGTCAAAGGCGCCGATTGGCTCGGTGACCAGGACGCGATCGAGTACCTGTGCCGCAACGCCCCGCAAGCCGTCTACGAGATGGAGCACTACGGCGTGCCGTTCTCGCGCACCGAGGATGGTCGCATCTATCAGCGTCCGTTCGGCGGCATGACGACGAAGTACGGCGAAGGCCCGCCCGCGCAGCGCACGTGCGCGGCGGCCGATCGCACCGGTCACGCCATGCTGCACACGCTCTACGGACAATCACTGCGTCATTCGGCCGAATTCTTCATCGAGTACTTCGCGATCGATCTGATCATGGATCAGGAGGGCGTCTGTCGGGGCATCATCGCCCTCAACATGGAAGACGGCACGCTGCATCGCTTTCGGGCCAAGAAGACTATTCTGGCAACCGGGGGCTACGGCCGGGCCTATTTCTCCTGCACCTCCGCTCATACCTGCACCGGCGACGGCAGCGCCATGGTCCTGCGCGCCGGACTGCCGCTCGAGGACATGGAGTTCGTCCAGTTCCATCCGACTGGCATTTACGGCGCCGGCGTCCTCATCACCGAAGGATCGCGCGGCGAGGGCGGTTATCTGACCAACGCCAACGGCGAGCGGTTCATGGAGCGCTATGCGCCCAGCGTGAAGGACCTCGCCTCGCGCGACGTCGTGTCCCGCGCCATGACGATCGAAATTCGCGAGGGTCGCGGCGTTGGCGCGGGCAAGGATCACATCCACCTGCATCTCGACCATATCGATCCGAAAATCCTGGCCGAGCGCTTGCCCGGCATCACGGAAAGCGCCCGCATTTTCGCGGGCGTCGACTTGCGCCGCGAAGCGATCCCTGTGCTGCCGACCGTCCACTACAACATGGGCGGCATCCCGACGAACTATCACGGCGAGGTGCTGACGCTGAAAAACGGCGATCCCGACACCATCGTCCCGGGTTTGATGGCGATCGGCGAAGCAGCGTGTGTATCCGTGCATGGCGCCAATCGCCTGGGATCGAACTCGCTGATCGATCTGGTGGTGTTTGGTCGCGCAGCAGGCCTTCGCGCCGCCGCGACGATCGAGAAAGGCACAGCCCATCCCGACCTACCGAGTGACGCGGCTGACTTGGCGCTGTCCCGCCTCGACCGGTTCCGTCATGCGAAGGGTGACACGCCGACGGCGCAACTGCGATTGGCCATGCAGAAATCCATGCAGGCGAACTGCGCGGTGTTTCGCGACGGTCCGGTGCTGACGCAAGGCGCGCGCGAAATCGTCGAGATTTGGAAGGGTTCGGACGACATCCGCGTTACCGACCGTTCACTAATTTGGAACTCCGACCTGATCGAGACGCTGGAATACGACAACCTCATCGCTCAGGCCGCGGTCACGATGTTGTCGGCGGAAAACCGCAAGGAAAGTCGCGGTGCGCACGCGCGGGAGGACTTCCCCGATCGCGATGATCAGGTGTGGATGAAGCACACGCTCGCCTGGGCCGACGATGCCAAGCGCTCGGTGGCGATCGATTATCGGCCGGTTCACACTTACACGATGACGAACGAGATTGCTTACATCGAGCCGAAAGCCCGCGTGTACTGAGGCCGCGCGCCTTATTTCGCTTCCGGCACGCTCGTTGGCGCGCGCGGCGTTGATCGGGTGCGACGGCAGGCTTGCCGGGGGCGGCCCACGAGCGCGCATCGCTTTTCATCCGTTGAACGAGGGACCGGGAACGACATCATGATCATCCTGCTCACCAACGACGATGGCATCGACGCGCCGGGGCTGCGTGCGCTGCGGGTCATCGCTGACGAACTCGCGGGGCCTGACGGTGAAGTGTGGGTCTCTGCACCCGAAACTAATCAGTCTGGCGCGGGCCATTCGCTCTCGCTCAATGAACCGATCCGCATGCGCAAGATCGCCGATCGGGTGCACGCTGTGCGCGGCACGCCGACGGACAGCGTCATCATGGGGATGCGGCATGTGTTGAAAGCCCGACTCCCCGATCTCGTCCTGTCTGGTATCAATCGAGGCGCCAATCTGGCCGAAGACGTGACCTACTCCGGCACCATCGCCGGCGCTTTCGAAGGCACGCAGCTCGGCGTGCGCTCGATCGCGCTCTCGCAAGCCTATAGTTATCTGGCCGGCGATGACCCACACTGGGAGACGCCGATCAAGCATGCGCCGGCGCTGATCCGTGATCTTCTCGCCGAAGACTGGCCGCCCGGCATTCTGATGAACGTCAATTTTCCCGATGCCCGTCCCGATGAGGTCCAAGGTATCGAAATCACCCGCCAGGGCCGTCGCGATCAGCAACTCCTCGGCGTCGAGGAACGTCAGGATACGTGGGGCAATCCGTATTATTGGCTGGGCTATGAAAAGCGGCGCTCGAATCCTGAGCGGGGCACCGATCTGTGGGCCATTTACAACGGTTGGATATCCGTGACCCCCCTCTCGATGAACCTCACCGCGCTCGATATGCAGGCGCGCTTGAAGACGCGCTTGGGATCGTGAGCCACCGGCAATTTCAAGCGGTTTGTCATCATCGTTTCACATACCAGCACTATGACACGGGCATCGGACATGAGAATTCTCCGACACCCGCAGCCGAGTAAATATGGGTGACGGAGATATTGGACGAGGGAGCAGCCCGCATACTGCCTCCCCTCGCGCCGGGGCCCATTCAAAAGCCTTCCCGGCAAGTGACCCGCTTACCGTCACCCTCTGACGGCGCGGGTCGAGGCCAGCCCGTTTTGCGTTCCAGCACCCCGCATCAGGATCGCAAGAGGGTTGGCCCTTCGGCGTCCTGCCCGTCCATGACGCCAAACATCCACCCAAGGAAGTTCAGTCAAAATTTCAGCAGTCGGGTCCGGTGCGCTGCCGCGAAGTGGCCGCGAAGAAGTCGCGCTGAACCCGCCCTTTCGCCGAACTTGCCCGCTAGGCCGAACCTTCACATGGAAGTCCTGGCGCTGGGTGCAGCGCGTGCGAGGTTTATGCGTATGAGTTTTCTGGGAAACGTAACCGGGCTCGGCGGGGGAGCAATGCTGTTGTTTCTCACCGCCGCGACCGCGCATTCAGCTGATCTCGGCCGGCCAAGATCACGGCCGCTCGATGATTTCGCCCCACCGCTGGAGCGGCCTGCCGCGAACGACACCACATGGACGGGATTATATCTGGGCGGAACGCTGGGCCAGATGTGGGGCGCAGGCATCGCTTCCGGCGATATCGGCAATTACACGTTCGACCAGGACGGTACAGTCGGCACCGTATTTGCCGGGTTCAACGTGCAGGTGGGCCGAACGGTGTTCGGCATCGAGGCCGACGTCGGCACCGGCAACGTCGCGAGCAGCACCGCCACAGGCCGAGGCATTCTGCGATCGGAGCTCAACAGTTTGGGCTCGATGCGGGCGAGGGCCGGTTTGCTTGTCACACCGGCTTTGCTTCTCTATGGAACGGCCGGTCTGGCATGGTCGAATATGGATTTCTCAATCGGCAATCTCAACACCGCCGCTGACACACTTTGGGGCTACCAAGTCGGCACGGGCGCCGAGCTGATGCTGTCGAGCCACGTCGGTGTGCGCCTCGAGTACATCTACACCGACCTCGGAAAGCAGATGTTTGGCCATACGGGTCTCAACAATGGCTATGACCCCGACAGCCACACGGTCCGCGCCGGCATCTCTCTCAAGTTCTGAAAACGCCCGGAGGCTCTGAAACGCGAAGAGGCCACCCGTCGCTTTGACGGATGGCCTCTCGTGAGATTCGGCTGTCGTCAGCCCCTGGAGTGCGCCGGCAAGACATGCGCAGCGACTCACGGGCTGATCAATCAGTCACCGGAGGTTGCCCCGGAGCCTGGAAGATCCGCATCGGCTGACCAGACAGCTTCGCAATCCCACTCGACATCGGACCACCTCCTTTCGGTTGTTGTTGACCATTGAGATGGTTTCACACCTTTTTTGCTTCGCCAAGTGGCGTCGACGCCGCAGCTCTGTTGCATTAGCGTGCGGAATTGGGCGGGCGCGCTCGGCCGCAAACGCAGACCACAACCGGGAAGATTCCGATGGCGCGAATATTCGAGAAGCTGACTGTTCTGGAGCTGGGAACTGGGGCGGCTTCGGCGATGGCGTCCATGTTGCTGGCCGATCACGGCGCCCGCGTCGTTCGCGTGTGCGCATCTGCCGACGCGTCGCCACGCGAGGGCGGGTTCATCGTCTGGGATCGTGGCAAGGAGGTCGTTGCCCTCGACTTGACCAGCCTTGCACTCGGAACCGAGACCCCTGCCGCCGACGTCTGGCGCGGCCTCGTTGCCGGCGCGGACGTGCTCATCGAGGATTTGCCCCCGTCCTCACCGTTGCAGTCCCTCGTCGATCCGGCCTGGTTGCAGCGGATCAATCCCCGGCTCGTCGCCTGTTCGATTACGGCCTATGGAAAACGCGGGGGCCTGCGCGACGAACCACCGATCGATGATCTGGTGTTGGCGCGTATGGGCGTGCTCGGCGGTATGCCGGGCTTTCGGCCAGCGCCAGTCCATGTCGTCCATCCCCTGCCCACAGTCGGAGCAGCAATCCTGGGCGCGCTCGGTGTTGCAAGTGCGCTGTTGGCGCGCGAGCGCACGGGTCGCGGGAGGATGGTCGAAACATCGTTGATGGCGGGCGCGTTGCTCTATCACCCCAAAGTCGACGGCACCCACATTGCGCGCCACGTCTTCCAGAGCCATCCGGCCGGGAGTGCGCCCTTCTACAGCAACTATGAATGTGCGGATGGCGGCTACATTCAGCTCGGCTGCGTGCATCCGCGCTTCATCGCCATTGCCGCTGACCTCATGGGCCTCGCCGATCTAGTCGCGGAGCCACGCTTCGACCAGGGGCGTGGCGGCAAGACGCCGGCCGATGTCCAGGAGATGCGCGATAGAGTTGCGCAAATCATGAAAACGAGGCCATCGCGCGATTGGGCGGCGGCTTTCGAGACGGCTGACGTTCCTTTTGCGCCGGCGCGCACGAGTGAGGACGGGCTGACAGACCCCCAAGTCATCCACAACGACATGATCACGACCCTCGATGACGCGATCCTCGGCCCCGTCACCCAGATGGGGGTGCCGATCGCGTTCAGTCGCACGCCGGGGAAAGTCCCTGGGCCCAGATCAACCCTGGTTCACGCCTCGCGTCTGCCGCCGGAGTGGCCACGTTCGCTGACGGCGCCATTGATGCTGCACGCCTCCGAGCAGCTCGATCCGCCACCCCTCGACGGCATTCGAATTCTGGAAATTACGAACCTGATCGCCGGGCCGACGTGCGGTCGCCTCCTGGCCGATCTGGGCGCCGACGTGATCAAGCTCGAGCCGCCTGGCGGCGATCTCTCACGACCGATCGGGCGCACTTATTTTTACAGTGTCAACTTCGAGAAGCGATCGATCTCGGTCGACACCTCGACAGCTGAAGGCAAAGTGGTCGCGCAGCGGATTGCCGCCAGCGCCGACGCACTCGTCGCCAACCTGCGACCACACGCGACCGAGCGCATGGGAATTACGCCAACGCTCAATCCGCGTCTCATCGAGACGCATTTGACCGGGTATGGCTGGACGGGCCCCTATGCCAAACGCCCCGGCATCGACCCTTTGGCTCAAGCCTTGATGGGATTGCAACGCGCGCAGGGCGGGCCCGAGAATCCACCCGTCTTTCCAGCCCAACTCGCGCCTACCGATTATACGACTGGGGCGCTCGGCGCACTGGGCACCGTGCTGGCTCTTTACGCGCGCGCGCGAACAGGCGTGGCCCAAAGGGTCGATGCCAATCTTCTCAGCGGGGCGATCCTGCTCTCCTCGCCGTGGTTCACACGCTATGTCGGCAAGCCCGAACGTCCTCTTTCCGACAAGGGGCAGTATGGCCTTGGCCCCTTTCATCGGCTGTTTTCCCTGCGCGACGGGTGGATTTACATCGTTGCCAGCACGCCCGTCGAGCAACGCGCCCTATTGGCAGCGGCGGGTTTATCGCCGGATTATCTCGCAAGCGCGCCCACCAAACCCGGCCAGCATCCCAATGACGGCCCGCTCGCCCGCGCCATGACCGATGCATTTGCGGGTCGAACCGTTGCCGATCTTCTCCGCGACTTGCGCAGCACACAGGTGCCGTGCGCCGAGGCGCAGGCCGGCGACAGCGCCTTGTTTCTCGAAGACCCGCACGCACTGGAAAACGGCATGATCGCTGTTCGTCCTCATCCCACGGCTGGCCGTTTACGCGTGGCGTGGCGGTCGATTCAGTTTGCGCATACGGCTCCGACTGCCGGCCGCCCGACCGCCCTGCTCGGTCAACACACGGACGAGGTGTTGCGCGAAGTCGGCTACGCCGAACTCGACATTCGCGACCTGCACGAGCGTCACATCGTCAAAACCGAGTTGGCGTGACATCGGTGGTGCGAATCCACCATTGACCGCAGCGCGGAACACCGCGACCTTCATACGACATCGTTCGAGCAAGAGGGAGCACGCTCCATGACCGCTACCACTGCCGCCTCATCGACGGATCGCAGCCAGCCCCTCGACCTGCCGCACCTCTCGGCGGAGCTCGAGCGTATCTTGAAACTGCGAAACCCACCCTTCGGGATGAAAATGTTCGAGAACGCGGCCGAGATGGAAGCGATCCCGCGCATCCGCCGCCCCAAGAACGTCCACACATTGGATCAGCTCGTTGGGCAGACCTCGCGGCTCGGATGGACGGTTGGCGTGACGGCCGACAATCTCGTCGGTGCGCAGTGCCGCGCGGTGGTCGGGCTCGGCAATTCGAAAACCGCCGAGTGGGCCAGCGGCAAGAACACCGTCGGCGTTTGGCACGGCACGCTGGAAGACGCTTCCGCGCGACAAGCAGCCCTCCAATGCGTGCCCGACGGTCAATACGAGGCGCTGGTGATTTCACCGCTCGCCGCCGGCCGTCTCGATCCGCCCGACATCGCGCTTTTTTACGCGACGCCCGGCGCCATGATGTACTTCATCAATGGCCTGCAATACGTGGGCTACAAGCGCTTCGATTGGAGCGTCGTCGGCGAGACGGCATGTGCCGACAGTTGGGGCCGTGCCCTCTCCAAGCGGGAGCCCTCGCTGTCGATCCCCTGTTTCGCCGAGCGTCGTTACGGCGGTGTGCTCGACGACGAGATGTTGATGGCCGCGCCGCCGGAATATCTGCAGAAGGCCCTCGATGGCATGGCGCATCTGGCCAAGAACGGTTTGCGCTACCCCTTTCCACAGTACGGCATCCAGATGGACGTGCGCGAGGGCATGGGACGCAGCTATCCAGACCGCGCAAAATGACCCCGCGACGTCAATCGTTCCTCGTCGGCCCGCCGCCATAGTTTTCATCAGCAACCTTCGACATCGCGCATCCTGCTGCCCAGAGGGGTGAGGTGGGTGACCGCCGAGCGCCCGGACAGCACAAGACGCGAGCAGTCCAGATCTGTCGCGTGATTAATTCAAGCTTGAAATGAACGAAGTTCACTGATATCTTGCAATTGTGAACCTAGTTCATTTGGAGTGATCGATGATCCTATGGTTGATGACCAAGCTTCTCGGCACCACTGCCCGAGCCGGCGAACAGGTGCTGGATGACGAGCAATGCTTGGCCATTCCACCCCGCGCATTGGCCTCGGCCGCGCCGCAAAGGGCGCGAAATATGTCCGCCAGAACTCACCTCTGGGTCGTTCCGTCGGCTCACCTCGACGCGGAGCACAATCCGAGCGGGTTATGGGCAGTCGGGGATCAAAAATTAACGACGTTTCGCCAGTATGACCGCAATTTTCGGCGGTAGCCGCAGCAAGTGAGGGTACCTCCAGATGTTTGGTGATCTGCTGAAATCCCGCCGGTTCGCGCCACTTTTCTGGTGCCAGTTTTTCTCGGCCCTCAATGACAATCTCCTGAAGCAGGGGTTGGTGATCCTCATCACCTTCACGCTGGTCGCGTCCCAGAAAGCCGCGCTCGTGCCGCTGGCTGGCGCCGTGTTCATCGCCCCTTATTTCTTTCTGTCGGCGCTGGGCGGCCAGCTCGCCGATCGCTTCGACAAGGCGAAGATGGCGGAGCGGATCAAACGTGCCGAAATTGCCGTGGCGCTGATCGCCTGTGCCGGTTTCCTTCTTCATTCGATTCCGCTGCTGTTCGTCGCGCTTGGCCTGTTCGGAACCATCGGAGCTCTGTTCGGTCCCATCAAATACGGCGTCTTGCCCGAGCAACTGACACCAGAAGAACTGTCGTCGGGCAACGCCCTCGTCGAGGGTGCCACCTTCCTTGCGATCCTCGGCGGCACGTTGATGGCGGGATTTGTCGTCGGTCGCGACTCCGATCCCACCGTCGTCTCCGCCATCGTTCTGGGCTTGGCGGTTGCCTGTTGGGTCTCAGCGAAGGTGATGCCGCATAAAGGTCCGGCCGCACCCGACCTCGTCATCGATCGCAATCCTTTGACGTCGACACGCCATCAGCTCGGTGAATTGCGCACGGATAACCGCCTATGGGTCGGTGGCCACATTGTCTCTTGGTTCTGGGCGGTGGGCGGCGTTGCCTTGGCGCTTCTGCCTGCCCTCATCCATGATCGCCTCGGCGGCACCGAAGCCGTTTTGTCGCTCGCGATCGCCCTCTTTACGGTTGGTATTGCCATCGGGTCTCTCATCGCCGCCAAGGCCAGCCACCATCGCCCCAATCTCGCATTGGTCCCGGTTGGCGCAGTGCTGATGGGGATCGTGTCGATCAAGATCAGCGCGCTGCTCGCAGCGGGGCCTTTGAATTCGGGCGCGATTGGCCCTTGGGACTTCATGACGAGTTTGACCGGAGCCTCGCTGTTGTTGGCGCTCTTTGCGCTCGCACTCGCTGGCGGTCTCTACATTGTGCCTTCATTCACGGCGGTTCAAGGTTGGGCGCCCGTCGATCGTCGCGCTCGCGTCGTGGCTGCCGTCAACATCATGAATGCGGCCTACATGGTGGCCTCCGCTCTCGTCGTCGCGCTTTTGCAAGCGGCGGGTTTGTCCGTCGCCGAGCTCTTCCTGATCCTGGGTTTATGCAATCTCGTCGTCGCCGCGCTCGTCCTGCGCGCCTGGGGACGGGATGGCGTCCAGGATGTCGCCCGTTTCCTCTGCAAACTGTTCTTGCGCATGGAGGTGCGGGGCATCGAGAACCTGCCAGCGGCTGGCGTTCGGGCGATCATCGCGCCCAACCACACCAGTCTGCTCGATGGCCCGATACTGCACGCAATTCTGCCTGGTCACGCGGCCTTCGCGGTGGATACCGGCATTGCGGCAAAGCGCTGGGCGAAGCCTTTTCTGCGGCTCATCAACGCCGTTACCATCGATCCGACGCGGCCGCTTGCCACGCGCCACCTGGTCCACATCGTCAAGGGCGGACAAAGCGTCGTCATCTTCCCCGAGGGACGCATCACCGTCACCGGCGGCCTGATGAAAGTCTATGACGGCACCGCCATGATCGCGGAAAAAGCCGACGCGTGGGTGATTCCCGTGCGCATCGAAGGCCCAGAGCGGTCGCCGTTCAGCTATTTGTCGCGTTCCAAGGTCAAACGCGCCTGGTTCCCCAAGACGGTGGTCACCATCTTGCCGCCACGCAAGATCGAGGTCGCGCCGGAACTAAAAGGCAAGGTGCGTCGCCAGGCCGCCGGCGCCAAACTGCAAGACATCATGGTCGACAGTGCCGTCGAAACGGCGCGTATGGATCAAACGCTCTTTTCTGCTCTGGTCGAGGCTCGCGACACGCGCGCCACCGCTCGGCCCGCAGTCGAAGATCCGCTCGGCGCGAAACTCTCCTACAAGCGCCTCGTTCTCGGTGCGCAGGTCCTCGGGGCCAAGCTCGCGAGCGAGGGCAAACCCGGCAGCTCCATCGGCGTCTTATTGCCCAATTCAGCGGGCGTGGCCGTCACCTTCTTTGCGCTGCAATCGATTGGCCGCGTCCCGGCGATGATCAACTTCACCGCCGGCCCCATGAACGTCATCGCCGCTTGCCGCGCTGCTCGAGTCGACGTGGTGCTGACCTCGCACGCCTTCATCGAGAAAGGCCGCCTCGAAGATCTCATCGCCAAGATGACCGACGCCGGCTTGCGCTTCGTCTATCTCGAGGAGGTGCGCACCACCATCGGCACCCTCGATAAACTGCGCGGGCTTCTCCAGGGCAGCCGCCCCCAGGTCTTGCGCCAGCCCAGTGATCCAGCCGTCATCCTTTTCACTTCGGGTTCGGAGGGCACGCCCAAGGGCGTCGTTCTTTCCCATCGCAACATCATCGCCAACACCGCACAGTGCCTGGCGCGCATCGCCGCCAACGGCGACGACAAGGTGTTCAACGTATTGCCCGTGTTCCATTCGTTCGGCCTGACGGGTGGGATGATGATGCCGCTTCTGGGTGGCATTCCGGTCTATCTCTATCCCTCGCCGCTGCATTACCGCATCGTGCCGGAGCTGATCTACGGCACCAATGCCACCATCCTGTTCGGCACCGATACGTTCCTGAATGGCTATGCCCGCACTGCGCACCCCTATGACTTTCATAGCGTGCGCCTGATCATGGCCGGGGCCGAAGCCGTCAAAGAGCGCACCCGGTCGATCTACATGAACCGCTTTGGAGTGCGTATCCTCGAAGGCTACGGCGTCACCGAGACAGCCCCGGTTCTCGCGATCAACACGCCGCTGGCCAATCGCGCCGGCACGGTCGGACGACTATCGCCGCTGATGGAAGCGCGGCTCGAGCCTGTCCCCGGCATCACCGAAGGCGGCCGCCTCATCGTGCGCGGCCCCAACGTGATGCTGGGCTATTATCGCACCGAGAATCCAGGTGTCCTCGAGCCCCCGACCGATGGCTGGCACGACACCGGCGATATCGTCTCGATCGATGCGGACGGCTACATCACGATAAAGGGTCGCGTGAAGCGCTTCGCCAAGATCGCCGGTGAAATGGTCTCATTGTCGGCCGTCGAGGCTATGGCCGCCGAACTGTGGCCCTCGGCGCTTTCCGTCGTCGTCTCCGTGCCCGACGCCCGCAAAGGCGAACGCCTCATTCTCATCACCCAGGAAAAGACCGCTGCCCGCGACGCCTTCCAGCGCCACGCGCGCGGCAAAGGCGCCTCCGAACTCGCCGTTCCCGCCGACTACCTCATCGTCGATCGCCTGCCCTTGCTCGGCAGCGGCAAACCCGACTACGTGGCGGCCCTGGCGCTGGCGACGGAGCGCATGGGGGCGAGCAAGCCGGTGGAGCCTGGGACTGGCGCGGAAGTGGCGGCGTGAGAGATAGTGCTGTTGCCATTGTGCAGCCGAGATTTTTGACAGATTCGTCGAACGGAGGCGTCGCAATGAAGGTAATATACCTGCCCTGATCCCTTCGGCCCCTTATTCGTTTCGAGGGTCCTGAGGGCAGATCATTCCCCCATTGCCACCCACATTGAGACGATCACGGGTTGCCGGACAACTCGTGTGCTGGTGACACCCCGCATTGGCTCATCGAGGCTCGTCCTGCTAGGCTCGGGCTTCGAGTTCAGGAGAAACGCATGGCACCCGTTCCGAAACCCTTCACCTTGCATGTTCCCGACGCCGACATAGCCGAGCTGCGCGCGCGGTTGGCGCGGACCCGCTTTCCCGACCAGACGCCGGGTGCGGCGTGGGCCTATGGCGCAGATCTCGCCTACATGCGCACGCTCGTCGAACATTGGCGCGCCGCGTTCGACTGGCGTACGTGGGAAGCGCGGCTGAATGCGTTTGCGCAATTCAAAGTGCGTTTGCATGGGATCGACGTGCATTTCCTGCATGTGCTGGGCATAGGGCCCGATCCCAAGCCTCTGCTATTGATGCACGGGTGGCCCGGATCGGTCTTCGAATTCATCGATATCATTCCGATGCTGACGGACCCCGCGCGGTTCGGCGGCAGAGCGGAGGACGCGTTCACGGTCGTTGCGCCATCGCTTCCCGGTTATGGGCTATCGTTCGAGCCCAATCAGAAACGCTTCACCATTCCCGACATTGCCGACTGCTTCACCGACCTGATGATGGACGTCCTCGGATACAAACGGTTCGGCGCGCAAGGCGGGGATTGGGGGGCCTTCACCTGCTCGGCCTTGGGTGTGCGGCACGCCGACAAGCTCGCGGGCATTCATATCAACATGCTATCGGTGCGGCCCGACCAGACGCCGCCCGCCAACCCGACGCCGGAAGAAAAACGCTACGCCGAAGAAATAAAACTCTGGGCGAAAGAGGAGACGGGCTACATCCACATTCAGGGCACACGCCCGCAGACACTCGCTTACGCTTTGACGGATTCGCCAGCGGGCCTCGCCGCATGGATCGCGGAGAAGTTCCACGTCTGGACCGATCATGCCGGCGATTTCGAAACCGCCGTCGCGCGCGATCATCTGCTAGCCAATATTTCGCTCTACTGGTTCACGGGAGCCATCGGATCGTCGTTCTGGCCCTACTACGATCGCCTACACGGGCCTTGGCCGATCCCAGATGGCAAAACCGTCGACGTACCGACAGGTTATGCGGCATTCCCGAAAGAGATCCGCCGCCCTCCACGCTCCATCGCGGAGAAAACCTACACCGACATTCGACAGTGGACGGTGATGCCCAAGGGAGGCCACTTCGCCGCCGCCGAACAACCCGCAGCGTTGGCGGGTGATGTGGCGAATTTCTTTCGACCACTCCGCGCGACCTTCTAAACTCGCGTTTCCCTACACATTCTCGACCGGAGCCTCCCCATGAAATTCGGTGTCAACATTCTCTCTCGCGGACCAATGGCCACGCGCAATGGATATATCGAGGTTGCGGCCGCAGCGGAAAAGCTGGGCTTCGGCTTCGTCTCGGTGAACGACCATGTCGTTGTACCGGGCGATATCGCCTCGCGCTATCCCTACAGTGAAGGCGGTGATTGGGGGAACGCATCGAGCGGACAATGTCTCGAGCAATTATCGGCGCTGGCGTTTCTCGCCGCCTGCACGCAGAAGATCGAACTGCTCACCTCCGTGATGGTGGTCCCGCATCGCCAGGCCATTCTCGCCGCAAAAATGATCGCGACCGCCGACGTGCTGTCGAACGGCCGCGTCATCGTGGGTTGTGGCGCGGGATGGATGAAAGAGGAAATCGAGGCACTCGGCGCGCCCTTCGAAGCGCGCGGGAAGCTGACCGATGAATACATCCAAGCCTTCCGCGAGCTGTGGACGAAGCCACGGCCGACGTTCAAAGGCGAGCACATTGCTTTCGAAAATATGCTGTTCGAGCCCAAGCCCGTGCGCAAGCCGCACCCCCCCATTTGGATCGGCGGCGAGAGCAAGGCTGGCATCGAGCGCGCGATCCGTTATGGGGATGGCTGGTATCCGGGGTCGAGCAATCCCATCAACCGGCTCGACACGGCCGATCGCGTGGCCACCGCGATGGCGGATTTCAAGGT